>NZ_JABVBF010000068.1 GCF_013344765.1 Acinetobacter lactucae | reverse complement strand
AGGCGACAACGTTGAAATGTCAGTAGAATTAATCCACCCAATCGCAATGGACCCAGGTCTACGTTTTGCGATCCGTGAAGGTGGTCGTACTGTAGGTGCTGGTGTTGTTGCGAAAGTAACTGCATAAGCATATTATAGTGACGGATTACGTCTCAGGTTGAGGGCTTTGGCTCTCAACTTGCATTATAGGTCAGTAGTTCAATTGGTAGAGCGTCGGTCTCCAAAACCGAATGTTGGGGGTTCGAGTCCCTCCTGACCTGCCATATTTTGAAATAAAAGCTTGATGCTGGCTTAGTTGTTCATATAATAAGTCGCGAGTTCTACGACGAGTACAAAAATGTCGAATGATAAATCGCGTGACGCATTGAGCGACGCGCCAATTCCTCAAAGAAATAATTCTGCTGAAGTTGTTCGTTCTGGTTCGCCTTTAGATATTGTTCTATGGGTGATTGCAATAGCATTGTTGCTTTTAGCTACCATGGTGAATCAGCATTTGCCAGCGTATTGGGCACCTGCAAATAATGTTTGGGTGCGCGTTGGGGCAATTTTTGCTTGTATCGTTGTGGCTTTAGGTTTATTATACGCCACCCATCAAGGTAAAGGCTTCGTTCGTTTGCTAAAAGATGCACGAGTCGAATTGCGTCGAGTAACTTGGCCAACAAAACAAGAAACAGTCACTACTTCGTGGCAGGTTCTATTGGTTGTAGTTGTTGCATCATTGGTTTTATGGTGCTTTGACTATGGTTTGGGTTGGTTAATTAAGTTGATTATCGGGTAAAAGAGCTATGAAACGTTGGTACATTATTCATGCCTACTCTGGCTATGAAAAACAAGTGTTGCGTTCACTTACAGAACGAATCCAGCGTAGCGCTGTTGCTGATAGCTTTGGTGATGTCCTTGTTCCTACCGAAGAAGTGGTGGAAATGAAGGATGGTAAGAAACGTAAATCTGAGCGTAAATTCTTTCCTGGCTATGTGTTAGTCGAAATGGAAATGAATGATGATACTTGGCATATTGTTAAGGAATGTCCAAAGGTTCTAGGTTTTATCGGTGGTACACCTGAAAAACCAGCACCAATCACTCAGCGTGAAGCAGATGCGATTCTTGCGCGTGTACGTAATACTGGTGAAGCACCACGTCCTAAAACGATGTTTGAGCCAGGTGAAGAATTACTTGTTATTGACGGTCCATTCACAGACTTTAAAGGTGTGGTGGAAGAAGTTCAATACGATAAGTCACGTTTAACGTTGACGATTAATGTATTTAATCGACCAACTCAGGTTGAACTCGAGTTTCGCCAAGTCGAAAAAACGATTTAATCTCAATTGGTTGAAAAGCGCCCGATTTTATCGGGCATTGTTGTTGTAACAGTAGTGTTGCGTAAAGATTGGGGAGCCTAGCGGCGTTTGTACCCAGAGGTATTTTAAAATGGCTAAGAAGATTGACGGCTATATCAAGCTGCAAGTTCCAGCTGGTAAAGCAAATCCATCTCCACCAATTGGTCCTGCGTTAGGTCAACGTGGTGTGAACATCATGGCATTCTGTAAAGAATTCAATGCTGCTACACAAAAAGTTGAACCAGGTCTTCCAATTCCTGTAGTGATTACTGTGTACAACGACAAGTCGTTCACATTCATCATGAAAACTCCTCCAGCTTCTATTCTTCTTAAGAAAGCTGCTGGTATTCAAAAGGGTTCTTCTGTACCAAACAAAACTAAAGTTGGTAAGTTGACTCGTGCTCAGTTAGAAGAAATTGCGACTACTAAAGAACCGGATTTAACTGGTGCTGATTTAGACGCACGTGTTCGTACCATCGCTGGTTCTGCACGTTCTATGGGCTTGGAAGTGGAGCTATAAGACATGGCAAAGTTAACTAAACGTCAAAAAGCCATTGCTGCTGCTGTTGAAGCAAACAAAGTTTACACTTTGGAAGAAGCGGTACAAGTTCTTAACAGCCTACCTGCTGCAAAGTTCAAAGAATCTTTGGATGTAGCTGTAAACCTTGGTGTAGATCCACGTAAATCTGATCAGGTTGTTCGTGGCGCAACTACATTACCTGCAGGTACTGGTAAAACTGTACGTGTAGCTGTATTTGCTCAAGGCGCTCAAGCAGAAGCTGCTAAAGAAGCTGGTGCTGATGTTGTAGGTTTTGATGACCTTGCTGAAAGCATCCAAGGTGGAAACCTTGACTTTGATGTTGTAATCGCTGCTCCTGACGCTATGCGTGTTGTTGGTAAGCTTGGTACAATTCTTGGTCCACGTGGTTTAATGCCAAACCCTAAAGTTGGTACTGTAACTCCTGATGTAGCGAATGCTGTTAAAAACGCTAAATCTGGTCAGGCTCGTTACCGTGTAGACAAAGCGGGTATTATCCATGCTGCGATCGGTCAATTAGGCTTTGATGCTGCTGCTATCCGTCAAAACGTTGAAACTTTAGTTGCTGACTTGAAAAAGTTAAAACCTGCAACTTCTAAAGGTGTATACATCAAAAAGATCACTTTGAGCTCAACTATGGGTCCTGGTCTTACTGTTGATGTAAACAACGTTTCTAACTAAGTTTAGACTTAGTAAAGAATTTTAAAGTCCTGATTGAGGACAGAGCCTAAATAAAAATATTTTTTATTAGGTGGGGTGTAGCAAAGCTTTATCCCTTACTCATCAGGCGGACTTTGAATTGATAAATGAGAATTTATCAGCGTCAAAGACCTCAGGCGAAAAGATGTTGTTTTCGAATAGCACTTTTCTTAATAAACCAGCCTGCGTAGACGCGGTGGTGTGATTTGTTCCTCCTCCGCGTGTAAGTCGAGAGGCTTACGAATTGGGAGTGTGCCCATTGGGTACATAAATCACCTTAGGAGGTTTTACAATGGCTCTTCTTATTGAAGACAAAAAACAGATCGTTGCGGAAGTAAGTGAAGTTGCTTCTAAGGCGTTTGCAGCCGTTGTTGCTGACTACCAAGGCTTAAGCGTAGAGCAATTAACAACACTTCGTGTTGAAGCTCGTAAGTTAGGTGTTTCTACACGTATTGTACGTAACACTTTGGCTAAACGCGCACTTCAAGATACTCAATTCAATATCTTGAACGACAACCTTGTTGGTCCAACAATTCTAGGTTTTTCAACTTCTGAAGATGACATGGGTGCAGCTGCACGTTTGTTCGAAGATTTTGCTAAAACTAACAAAGCATTTGAGTTAAAAGCTGCTGCATTTGACGGCAAAGTTTATCAAGGTGCTGACGTTAGCGTAATTGCAAACCTTCCGAACCAAGAGAAAGCTCTTACTATGCTTGCCTCTGTCCTTCAAGCTCCTATTTCGAAATTGGGTCGCCTTATTACAGCGCTCAAAGAGAAAAACGAGTCAGAAGCTGCTTAATCAATTTTACACACCATTCAATATCCATTTGGAGTTATTCTCATGGCTTTAACTAACGAAGAAATCTTAAACGCAGTTGCTGAAAAAACTGTTCTTGAACTTGTTGAATTAATTTCTGCTTTCGAAGAGAAATTCAACGTTTCAGCTGCAGCTGTTGCTGTTGCTGCTCCAGCTGGTGGCGCTGCTGCTGCTGCTGAAGAACAAACTGAATTCAACGTTGAGTTGACTTCTTTCGGTGCTAACAAAGTAGCTGTAATTAAAGCAGTTCGTGAAGCAACTGGCCTTGGTCTTAAAGAAGCTAAAGACCTAGTTGAAGGTGCTCCTCAAGTTCTTAAAGAAGGCGTTTCTAAAGAAGAAGGCGAAGAACTTAAGAAGAAACTTGAAGAAGCTGGTGCTACAGTTACACTTAAGTAATTGTAAAAGGAGTCGGTTTTTAAATCGGCTCCATAAAATGGCTGATGGCTCTTGGGTCATCAGCCTTTTTGCGTTACAATAATCGGCTCGATTTTTGTTAGTTTTGTTTTATTTTTGAGAAAGTCGGAATAAAACAAGTAATTTCAAATGTTTACCAATATTTTTCTTTTTTAAAAATATTGTTAAGCGTTTTTATACCACTAAAAATTGCAGCATTTGTAAACAGTGGTGGCCATATCGGCCTGCGTAATTCCTTCTGAGCCCGTTCTGCAGGCGGGCTTAGTTTACTTTCCGAGGACTCCAGATGGCATACTCATATACCGAAAAGAAACGGATCCGTAAGAATTTTGGTAAATTGCCCCAAGTAATGGATGCACCGTACTTACTCTCGATTCAGGTCGATTCGTACAGAACATTCTTGCAAGATGGCAAAACTCCAAAAAACCGCGAAGATATCGGTCTCCAAGCCGCATTTCGTTCAGTTTTTCCTATCGAAAGTTATTCTGGCAATGCTGCTTTAGAATTTGTTGAGTATAGCCTTGGTAAACCTGAGTTCGATGTACGCGAATGTATTCTTCGTGGTTCGACTTATGCGGCACCAATGCGCGTTAAAATTCGTTTGATTATTAAAGATCGCGAAACTAAATCAATTAAAGACGTACGAGAACAAGAAGTCTATATGGGTGAAATTCCACTCATGACTGAAAACGGCACATTCGTCATTAATGGTACTGAACGTGTAATCGTATCTCAATTACACCGTTCACCAGGCGTTTTCTTTGATCACGATAAAGGTAAAACTCACTCAAGTGGTAAAGTGTTGTATTCAGCACGTATCATTCCTTACCGTGGTTCATGGTTAGACTTCGAATTTGATGCGAAAGACTTAGTTTACGTACGTATTGACCGTCGTCGTAAATTACTTGCTACTGTTGTGTTACGTGCATTAGGTTATAACAATGAACAAATCTTGGACTTGTTCTATGAAAAAGTACCTGTGTATCTTGATATGGGCAGTTACCAGATTGACCTAGTACCTGAACGTTTACGTGGGGAAATGGCGCAATTTGATATTGCTGACAATGACGGTAAAGTTATTGTTGAGCAAGGTAAACGTATTAATGCTCGTCATGTACGCCAAATGGAAGCTGCTGGTTTAACAAAACTTTCAGTTCCTGATGAATACTTATATGAGCGTATCACTGCTGAAAATATTACTTTACGTGATGGTGAAGTAATTGCTGCTAATACTTTGTTAAGCCATGAAGTTATGGTGAAACTAGCAGAAGGTGGTGTTAAGCAGTTCAATATCTTGTTTACGAACGATATTGATCGTGGTTCGTTTGTTGCTGACACATTACGTGCAGATACAACAGCTGGCCGTGAAGAAGCATTAGTTGAAATTTATAAAGTAATGCGTCCAGGCGAGCCGCCAACAAAAGAAGCTGCTGAAAATTTATTCAATAACTTATTCTTCTCTTCTGAGCGTTATGACTTATCTCCAGTAGGTCGTATGAAGTTCAACCGTCGTTTGGGCCGTCCATACGAAGTTGGTACTGACCAGAAGTCGCGTGAAGTAGAAGGTATTTTATCGCACGAAGATATCATTGATGTATTACGTACATTAGTTGAAATCCGTAACGGTAAAGGTGAAGTCGATGATATCGATCACTTGGGTAACCGTCGTGTACGTTCTGTTGGTGAAATGACTGAAAACCAATTCCGTGTTGGTTTGGTTCGTGTTGAACGTGCTGTTAAAGAGCGTTTAAGCCAAGCAGAAACAGATAACTTGTCTCCGCAAGATTTAATTAACGCTAAACCAGTTGCAGCTGCAATCAAAGAATTCTTTGGTTCAAGCCAATTATCTCAGTTCATGGACCAAAACAACCCATTATCTGAGATTACCCATAAGCGTCGTGTATCAGCGCTTGGGCCTGGTGGTTTAACACGTGAACGTGCGGGCTTTGAGGTACGTGACGTACATCAAACTCATTATGGTCGTGTATGTCCAATTGAAACGCCGGAAGGTCCAAACATTGGTTTGATCAACTCGCTTTCAGTATATGCAAAAGCAAATGACTTCGGTTTCTTGGAAACACCTTACCGTAAAGTGGTAGATGGTCGAGTAACTGATGCTGTTGAATACCTTTCTGCTATTGAAGAAGTAGGTACTGTTATTGCACAGGCCGATTCTGCAGTAGATAAAGATGGCAACTTAACAGAAGAATTTGTTTCTGTTCGTCATCAAGGTGAATTCGTGCGTATGCCACCAGAAAAAGTGACGCATATGGACGTTTCTGCTCAGCAGGTTGTATCTGTTGCTGCATCACTTATTCCATTCCTGGAACACGATGACGCGAACCGTGCGCTTATGGGTTCAAACATGCAACGTCAGGCAGTTCCTACTTTACGTGCGGATAAACCGCTTGTAGGTACAGGTATGGAAGCGAACGTTGCACGTGACTCAGGTGTGTGTGTGATCGCAAACCGTGGTGGTGCAATTGAATACGTAGATGCTTCTCGTATCGTTATTCGTGTAAACGAAGATGAAATGATTGCTGGTGAGGCTGGTGTAGATATCTACAACCTCATTAAATATACGCGTTCTAACCAGAACACTTGTATTAACCAAAATATTATCGTGAATTTAGGCGACAAAGTTGCTCGCGGTGATATCTTGGCAGACGGTCCGTCTACAGATATGGGTGAGCTTGCGCTTGGTCAAAACATGCGCGTTGCGTTCATGACTTGGAATGGTTACAACTATGAAGACTCGATCTTATTATCTGAGCGTGTACTTCAAGAAGACCGTTTAACTTCTATTCATATTCAAGAATTATCTTGTGTAGCGCGTGATACTAAGTTAGGTGCGGAAGAAATTACTGCCGATATTCCTAACGTTGGTGAAGCTGCACTTTCTAAACTTGATGAATCAGGTATCGTTTATATCGGTGCTGAAGTTACAGCAGGTGACATCCTCGTTGGGAAAGTAACGCCTAAAGGTGAAACTCAGTTAACTCCTGAAGAAAAATTGCTTCGCGCAATCTTTGGTGAGAAAGCAGCTGATGTTAAAGATTCATCTTTACGTGTTCCATCTGGTACTAAAGGTACAGTTATCGACGTTCAAGTCTTCACTCGTGATGGCTTAGAGAAAGATGACCGTGCATTGGCGATCGAAAAAGCACAACTTGATGCTTACCGTAAAGACTTGAAAGAAGAATACAAGATCTTTGAAGAAGCAGCTCGTGAGCGTGTAATTCGTTTGCTTAAAGGCCAAGAGTCTAATGGCGGTGGTTCAACTAAACGTGGTGACAAACTCGTTGAAGAAGTGTTATCTGGTTTAGAGCTTGTTGATTTACTTGAAATTCAACCGGCAGATGAAGCAATCGCTGAGCGTTTAACTCAAATTCAAGTGTTCTTAAAAGAAAAGAGCGCAGAAATTGATGAGAAATTCGCTGAGAAGAAACGTAAGCTTGCAACAGGTGATGAATTAACAACTGGCGTATTGAAAGTTGTTAAAGTTTACTTAGCTGTTAAACGTCGTATTCAGCCTGGTGATAAGATGGCTGGTCGTCACGGTAACAAAGGTGTTGTATCTAACATCCTACCTGTTGAAGACATGCCACACGATGCTAACGGTGTACCAGTAGATATCGTATTGAACCCGTTGGGCGTACCATCTCGTATGAACGTGGGTCAGATTCTTGAGACTCACTTGGGTATGGCGGCTAAAGGGCTTGGTGATAAAATCGAAAAAATGTTGAAAGAACAGCGTACAGTTTTAGAACTGCGTGAATTCTTAGACAAGATTTATAACAAAGTCGGTGGTGAGCAAGAAGATCTTGACAGCTTAACTGATGCTGAAGTCTTAGCTCTTTCAGGCAACTTACGTGCAGGTGTGCCTTTGGCTACTCCTGTATTTGATGGTGCCGAAGAAGGTCAAATTAAAGACTTACTTGAGTTAGCTGGTATCTCTCGTACTGGTCAAACAGTATTGTTTGATGGCCGTACTGGTGAACAGTTTGATCGTCCTGTAACTGTGGGTTACATGTACATGCTCAAATTGAACCACTTGGTTGATGACAAAATGCATGCGCGTTCAACTGGTTCTTACTCTCTTGTTACACAGCAACCGCTTGGTGGTAAAGCACAATTCGGTGGTCAGCGTTTCGGTGAGATGGAGGTCTGGGCACTCGAAGCTTACGGCGCAGCATATACTCTCCAAGAGATGTTAACTGTTAAGTCGGATGACGTTGAAGGTCGTACACGCATCTATAAGAATATTGTAGATGGTAACCATTATATGGATCCGGGTATGCCTGAATCGTTCAACGTATTGACCAAAGAGATCCGTTCTTTAGGTATCAACATTGAACTGAAAAATGGTGATTAAGTCGTAAGACTCACGATTTTTTAGGTAAAAACAATATTTGTGACCCAGTCGGGTAAGCATTGCTTCCCGACACACGGAGAAAAAAATTGAAAGACTTGCTCGATATCATGCGTAAGAAAACGGACTCAGATGGTCATGCACCAATTGAGTTTGACCGTATCCGTATTGGTCTTGCGTCACCAGAAATGATTAAGTCATGGTCTCATGGTGAAGTTAAAAAACCTGAGACAATTAACTACCGTACTTTTAAACCAGAACGTGACGGTTTGTTCTGTGCCAAAATCTTTGGTCCAGTAAAAGATTACGAATGCTTGTGTGGTAAATACAAGCGTATGAAATACAAAGGCGTCATTTGTGAAAAATGTGGCGTTGAAGTAACTACAGCGAAAGTTCGTCGTGAACGTATGGGTCACATTGAACTTGCTTCTCCAGTTGCACATATCTGGTTCTTAAAATCGTTACCGAGCCGTATCGGTTTATTGCTTGATATGACACTGCGTGATATCGAACGTGTATTGTATTTCGAATCATACGTTGTAACTGACCCTGGTATGACTCCGTTTGAAAAGTATCAACTTTTAACAGACGAAGAGTACTTCAATGCACTTGAAGAACACGGTGATGAATTCACTGCGAAAATGGGTGCAGAAGCGGTTCAGGACTTGTTGAAAGATATCGATCTTGAAGCTGAAATCGCACGTTTACGTGAAGAAATCCCTCAAACAACTTCTGAAACAAAGTTGAAAAAAGCGTCTAAACGCTTGAAATTGATGGAAGCATTCAAAGATTCAAACAACAAGCCAGAATGGATGGTGATGAATGTACTTCCTGTACTTCCACCTGATTTACGTCCATTAGTTCCACTTGAAGGTGGTCGTTTCGCGACTTCTGACTTGAACGATTTATATCGTCGTGTCATTAACCGTAATAACCGTTTGAAGCGTCTTCTTGACCTTGCTGCTCCAGATATCATCGTACGTAACGAAAAACGTATGTTACAAGAGTCTGTAGATGCATTGCTTGATAACGGTCGTCGTGGTCGTGCAATTACTGGTTCTAACAAACGTCCATTAAAATCTTTGGCAGATATGATCAAAGGTAAACAAGGTCGTTTCCGTCAGAACTTATTAGGTAAGCGTGTTGACTATTCGGGTCGTTCGGTAATTACTGTAGGTCCTACTTTACGTCTTCACCAATGTGGTCTACCGAAGAAAATGGCACTTGAATTATTCAAGCCATTCATTTTCGCGAAACTACAAGCTTCAGGTCAGGCGACTACCATTAAAGCTGCGAAGAAAATGGTTGAGCGTGAGACTCCGGAAGTTTGGGACGTTCTTGCTTCTGTAATTCGTCAACACCCAGTAATGTTGAACCGTGCGCCAACACTTCACCGTTTAGGTCTTCAAGCATTTGAACCTATTCTTATTGAAGGTAAGGCAATCCGTCTTCACCCACTCGTTTGTGCTGCGTTTAACGCCGACTTCGATGGTGACCAAATGGCGGTACACGTTCCATTGACACTTGAAGCACAGTTAGAAGCTCGTGCATTGATGATGTCAACAAACAACATCTTGTCACCAGCAAACGGTGAGCCGATCATCGTACCTTCTCAGGACGTTGTCTTGGGTCTTTACTACATCACACGTGATGCTGTAAATGCCAAAGGTGAAGGCATGGTGTTTGCGGATACTCACGAAGTAAACCGTGCACTTGCTACTGGTCAGGTTGCGATCCATGCACGTGTTAAAGTACGTGTACATCAAACTGTTATCAATGAAAATGGTGAGCGTGAACACCAAACTATTATTGTTGATACAACTCCTGGTCGTTGTTTGCTTTGGGAAATTGTTCCACAAGGCTTAAGCTTTGACATGATCAACCTTGAGATGACTAAAAAGAATATCTCTAAATTGATCAACTCTTGCTATCGTAAACTTGGTTTGAAAGATACAGTTATCTTCGCTGACCAATTAATGTACTTGGGCTTCCGTCAAGCGACTCGTTCAGGTGTATCGGTAGGTATGGAAGACATGCTCATTCCACCTACTAAGCAGACAATTATTGATAAAGCGGAAACAGAAGTTCGTGAAATCGAACAACAGTTCGAACAAGGTTTCGTAACTGCTGGTGAGCGTTATAACAAAGTTGTCGATATCTGGGCGCGTACAAACGACCAAGTTGCTAAAGCAATGATGGATAACTTGTCTTATACACTTGTGAAAAACAAACAAGGTGAAGACGAGAAGCAAAAATCATTCAACAGCATCTATATGATGTCTGACTCTGGTGCCCGTGGTAGTGCGGCGCAGATTCGTCAGCTTGCTGGTATGCGTGGTTTGATGGCAAAACCGGATGGCTCGATTATTGAGACTCCGATTAAAGCGAACTTCCGTGAAGGTTTAACAGTACTTCAGTACTTTATTTCTACACACGGTGCGCGTAAAGGTTTGGCCGATACAGCATTGAAAACTGCGAACTCTGGTTACTTGACTCGTCGTCTTGTAGACGTAGCGCAAGACTTGGTAATTACTGAACCTGACTGTGGTACAGCGGGTGGTTTAGTGATGACTCCATTCATTCAGGGCGGTGATGTCATTGAGCCATTACGTGACCGCGTATTAGGTCGTGTAACTGCTGAAGATGTACGTCGTGCATCTGATGATGAAGTTGTATTACCTCGTGGTACGTTAATTGACGAGAAAATCGCAGCTCAGCTTGAAGAAGCTGGTGTCGACGAAGTTAAAGTACGTTCTGTAATCGCATGTGAATCAACATTCGGTGTGTGTGCTCGTTGTTATGGTCGTGACCTTGCACGTGGTCACTTGGTGAACCCAGGTGAGTCAGTGGGGGTAATGGCTGCACAGTCAATTGGTGAACCGGGTACACAGTTAACGATGCGTACGTTCCACGTTGGTGGTGCTGCGAGCCGAACTTCTGCTGCGAACAGTGTTCAAGTCCGTAACAAAGGTACTGTACGTTTCCATAACGTGAAAACTGTACAACATGCAAAAGGTCACTTGGTTTCAGTTTCACGTTCAGGTGAAATTGGTATTGCCGATGATTTGGGTCGTGAGCGTGAGCGCTATAAACTTCCTTACGGTGCAAGCATCTTGTTGAAAGATGGCGAAGCTGTAGAAGCTGGCGGTATCGTAGCGACTTGGGATCCGCATACACATCCATTGGTAACAGAAGTTGCTGGTAAAGCACGTTTCAGCCAAATCGCTGATGGCGTAACTGCAACATCGAAAACCGATGATGCAACTGGTATGACTACTGTTGAAATCTTGCCTGTAACAGCTCGTCCTGCTTCTGGTAAAGATTTACGTCCTGCAATCGTGTTGGATACAACAGATGGCGGCGAACAGTTCTACTTCTTGCCACAAAACACAATCGTAACTGTCCGTGATGGCGAAACGATCGGTGTGGGTGACGTTATTGGTCGTGTACCACAAGAAACATCACGTACTCGTGATATTACCGGTGGTCTTCCGCGTGTAGCTGACTTGTTCGAAGCGCGTAAACCAAAAGAGCATGCAATTCTTGCTGAAGTATCAGGTGTTGTAAGCTTCGGTAAAGAGACTAAGGGTAAAAACCGTTTGGTAATTACTCCTGATGATGGTTCTGAGATTTACGAAGAATTGATTCCAAAATGGCGTCAAATCAACGTATTCGAAGGCGAGCATGTGAACCGTGGTGAGACTATTTCTGATGGTCCACAAAATCCACATGACATCTTGCGTTTGAAAGGTGAAGTTGCATTAACTAACTACATCGTGAACGAAGTTCAAGACGTTTACCGTCTCCAAGGTGTAAAAATCAACGATAAGCACATTGAAGTTATCGTACGTCAAATGTTGCGTAAAGTTGATATCACTGATGGTGGTGATACAAGCTTCATCAAAGGTGAGCAAGTGGATTACATCCGCGTTGTTCAAGAGAACCAAGCTGTCTTGGCTCAGAACAAGTTCCCTGCGAAGTTTGAACGTCAATTGATGGGTATTACAAAAGCATCGCTTTCTACTGACTCGTTCATCTCTGCTGCATCATTCCAGGAAACAACTCGTGTATTAACTGAAGCGGCTGTAACAGGTAAAGAAGATGATTTACGTGGCTTGAAAGAAAACGTTGTAGTAGGTCGCTTGATTCCAGCAGGTACTGGTCTTGCATACCATCTAGAACGTCGTCGTCAAGAAGCAGAAGCTGCAGAACATGAGCTTCACAATGACTTCAGCGAAGTAGACCAAGCATTCAGCCAAGCATTAAACTCAGAACAATTCTAAGTTTAGACTGGCACTAAAAAAGGCACCTCAGGGTGCCTTTTTTAATTGTATTTATTTTTAACAATTCAAAGTTGTAATTACATAAACATATTAAAGAACCATTATTTTATTACTTAAGCAGGATAAAGACTCCATAAAAACACTTTAGGCTACCTGCTTATGAAGACTGGAGTAAATCTAATGAAAAAAATGATGATGATCGTTGGTGTTGGTCTGATGTCAACAACCCTGTTTGTGGGTTGCCAGAATGCTAGCCCAGAAAGTAAACGTATTGGTTCAGCTGCGATTGGCGGCGGCGCCGGTGGTGCTGTAGGAAAACATGTGGGTGGTAATATTGGCGCAGGGTTAGGAGCGGCACTTGGTGCCGGTGTTGCGGCCAATGCAAAAGGATCTAGCAGTAAAACGGTACGTAATAGCGCAATTGGTGCAGGTCTAGGTGCCGTGTTAGGTGGGGCAATCATTGGTGGTGATAGTGGTGCTGCTGCTGGCGGAGCATTGGGTGGTAGTGCAGGCGCGGCTTATGAAGAGAAGAAAGGTAAATACTAAAAGTATCTTCAATAATTTTTAAATCATAGAAGTCTTTATGTCGTTAAAGACTTCTTTTTTACGTCTTTTTATAATTAAAATTTTGATTAATAAGTGCACAAGGATGGGCTTTACAAAATATCAATCGATTAGGACAGATGAATAACACAATCTGATCAAATTCCTCATAAAAGGGGATTATTCTTTTTATTAGAACAGGTATTGGGAGTATGACCATGAAAAAAACAATTGGATTAGTTTCTGCGTTAATGTTGTCTACACTTGTGTTTACTGGCTGCCAAAATATGAGCCCATCTGATCAGCGTATTGGTGCAGCAGCAGCAGGTGGTGCACTAGGTGGCGGCTTAGGTAACCATGTAGGCGGTGGTGTTGGAGCAGGCTTAGGTGCAGCTGTAGGTGCTGGTGTTGGTTCAAACAGCCAAGGCGGTAGTAAACAGACAACGACTAAGAGTGCGATTGGTGCTGGTATTGGTTCTGTAGTAGGTAAGGCACTGATTGGTGGTGACTCTGGTGCTGCAATTGGTGGCGCGATCGGTGGTGGTGCTGGTGCAGCAATTGAAGAGAAAAAAAGATAAAAGTTTAGCAGATTCATGAAATAAGCGCTTTTTAGCGCTTATTTTTTTATTGAGGGAAGGGCTTCGCTTTTTTACGTCTGATATAAAGCGTTTTTTGCACCTCTGCAATTCTTACTCCTGATTCATCGAAAATATTTAGATGATAGGTTCTTAGAACAGGCTCATAGTTTTCGGCAAGTTCACGAATTTGTTCAATTTCGACTAAATCGACTCGAATATCTGCATGTACAGTACTGCGCCCTGGGGAAAGAAAATTAATTTCAGCAGCTTTGTCCCAAACAATATATTTTGATCCGAGATGATGCATAAGAATCATCATATAAAATGGATCAACCATTGAATAAAGACTTCCACCAAAATGTGTTCCGACTAAATTTTGGTTTTTCCAAGTCAGTGGCATCTTTACGCGTACATGGCAAAGTTCTAAATTCATGATTTCAATATAAATACCCGCACCACGATAAGGGGGATAGTGATTAAATAGAAATTTTGAAATCGTAGGATTGTTCTGAAGTCTTCTTAAAATAGCCATAATAGTCAATTTTTTTTTTTGAAACAGTATTCATACTAGATAAGTATCATCTTTTTTATATTGATGGCAATGCTCTATCCGACTAACGACATGATCGATTGAAAAACAAGATAGGAAATGATTATGCAGCCAAAAGTTCATACAGTAACAACAAGTGATCAACAAACGCTTTGTGCCAAAACATGGGGCGACGAAAAAAATACACCGTTGGTTTTAGTACATGGTTATCCTGACAATCAAGAAGTATGGGAATCTATCATTGAGCATTTGATCAATGACTTTTATATTGTCACCTACGATGTACGTGGAGCAGGTTTGTCATCTATACCAAAACGTATACGTGATTACCGTTTAGAGCGTTTATCTTTAGATCTCCAAGAAGTGGTTGATGAGTTATTGCCAAATCGTCAATTCCATATGGCTGCGCACGATTGGGGTTCAATTCAGTCTTGGGAATCTGCAACCGAGCCTAAATTCAAAGGTCGTTTATTATCATACACAACCATTTCTGGGCCATGTCTTGATCATGCGGCTTTATTTTTACGTGATAAATTTAAGTCTTCACCAGCTCAAATCTTAAAAATATTAAGCAAATCTTGGTATATCGGCGCATTTCATCTTCCGCTGCTTGCACCAACAGTATGGTCTCTTTTTAGTCCTGAAAAATGGGGGAAAATTCTTACTCAATTAGAAAGAAAAAATAATTTACCTCTAAATAATAATATTAATGCTGATGGTAAATATGGCATTAATTTATATCGTGCCAATTTTATTCCTCGCTTAACTGACCCACGTCAACGTTATGCACAGTGCCCAGTAAAAGCCGTTGTTTTAAAATATGATACTTTTGTGAGTCCTGAATACATCACTGAGGCTATGCCAAAGTGGGTTGAAAAATTTGAATATGTAGAGCTTGATGCAAATCACTGGGCAATTCTGAGTGAGCCTGAGAAAATAGCAACTCATATTCGTGAGTTTGTTAAAGCTCAAGCTTAACAGTGAAATAACAGCATAAAACTGTTAATTCGGCGATATTTTCGGCTTCATAGAAATGAATCTGCTAGAATGTCGCCTTTTGTTTTGCTCTGAACTTATTCATGAATGCTGTCGTTATTGCGATTGCAGTGATGTTCTTATTATCACTGGCGCGCGTTTCTGTCGTACTGACTTTAGTGGTTTCAGCCATTGTGGGTGGCCTCGTAGCGGGTCTAAGCCTTTCTCAGACCGTTGAAGCCTTTAACGCTGGTCTTGGTGATGGTGCTGAGGTTGCACTTGCTTATGCAGTGTTAGGGGCATTCGCTCTGGCACTATCAAAATCTGGATTACCTGATTTACTTGCCCATAAATTGATTGGTTTATTGGGAATGGAAGCTGGAAAAAGCCGTCAGACTAAAGTGAAGTATCTACTCTTAGGTATCTTATTAATTTCTGCTATTTTCTCTCAAAACCTTATTCCGGTTCATATTGCCTTTATTCCTGTATTGGTTCCGCCACTATTAAAAGTAATGAACCATCTAAAATTAGACCGTCGAGCAGCAGCTTGCGTACTTACGCTAGGTTTAGTCGGGACTTATATTTTTCTTCCGGTTGGTTTTGGTGCAATTTTCCTTGAACAGATTTTGATGGGAAATATCAACAAGATTGGTGCGGCGTATGGCTTACATGTTGATCGAGCAATGATGCCAGTTGGCATGGCTATTCCTGTTTTAGGTATGGTTTTAGGCACATTAGTTGCTGTATTCATTAGCTATCGTAAACCAAGAATTTATACAGATCGTAACATTACGCCTGTGACCACGATTGATTTAGATAAACCTCTTCGCGCAAATATAGAAGTGCAAACAGCTGACCTAAAAGCAGATGCTGAAGAGTTAAAGCATGAAGCAGAGCAAGCCCCAGTTATTGCAACGAAAACAATTTTGATGGCATTGCTCGCAATTGGCTTGACGCTCGCTGCGCAGCTGTATTCAGGTTCGATGATTTTAGGTGGTTTAGTCGGTTTTGCTGTTCTATCTACTGCCGGAATTTTCAAATGGCAAGATGCTGATGATGTCTTTGTACAAGGCATGCGTATGATGGCTTTAGTAGGTTTCATCATGATTTCTGCTGCCGGTTTCGCCTCGGTCATGACCCATACTGGTGATATTAATCAGTTAGTAAATGGTGTAGTCGAGATTATTGGAGATAATCGCGCACTTGCTGCTTTCTTAATGCTTTGTATTGGTCTATTTGTCACAATTGGTATTGGTTCATCTTTCTCAAGTGTTCCTGTATTAGCTGTTATTTATGTGCCTTTATGTGTGCAGTTTGGTTTCTCACCATTAGCAACGATTGCACTTATTGGTACAGCAGCAGCATTAGGTGATGCAGGGTCGCCAGCTTCTGACTCAACCTTAGGGCCAACAGCTGGTTTAGGGGTAGATGGGCAACATGATCATATCTGGGATACGGTTGTACCTACTTTTATTCACTTTAATAT
>NZ_JABVBF010000067.1 GCF_013344765.1 Acinetobacter lactucae | reverse complement strand
GATAGATATAATGTAAATAATAGAGGAGTAATCCCTTGATTAAAAAAAGTAATTCTTTTTTAAAAATTTTATTTAGTAGTGCTTGTTTGATGTCGGGTTCTGCTATGGCCGCTCCAATTACAGATTTGAGTAAGCAAATTGTGAGTGAAAAACCAGGTTCAATACTCTCTATAGCACAGCAAGATGTGACAGATTTATTTCCTCATGCTAGTCAGCGTTTATTGGTCAATTATCGTAGTCGAGGTATTCAGAACGAGCCTATTGTTGCATCGGCTTTTATTTTATTACCGAAAGGCACACCGCCAAAAAATGGCTGGCCTATACTTGCTTGGGCGCATGGCACGACAGGAGTTGCCGATACTTGTGCACCTTCTGGTGATTATGCAGGTGGCCCAGTTCATGCATATCAAGAAGTGGCTTCAAAAGCTTTAGATGGTTGGCTTGCACGTGGTTATGTAGTTGTCGCACCTGATTATCAGGGACTAGGTACGTTAGGCGCACATCCCTATATGAATGCAAAGAGCCAGCTACATACAGTGGTCGATGCAGTGCGGGCATTACATGTGCTTAAGCCTAAAGATTTCAATAAACAGTGGTTGGTGATGGGGCATAGTCAAGGCGGAGCTGCGGCAATTGCAGTGGCTGCTTATGGTCAAAAAGATGCGCCTGAATTAGATTTAAAAGGGGCGATTGCTCTTGCACCAGGTGGCTATCAATATGAGGGCATTGCAGAATATGTGCAGACTCATCCAAACCCGGAACCTAGTGTGGCGGCTTTCTTCCCGATTATGTTGTTGGGAGCGCAAGCAGCGGAACCAAAGATTGTTCCTGAAAATTTAGTCAGCCCAGAAATGAACGCGGTGCTGACTCAAGCACGCAGTCGCTGTTTATCTGAACTTCAATCTGATTTGAAGAAGTCTCCTGCTAGCATATTTAAAGCTGATGCGGACTTAAAACCTCTTTTGGATTATCTAAAACAGCAGTCTATTGAAAATATGGTACCTACCGTACCGCTAATGATTGTTCAGGGTTCTAAAGATCATTTAGTCGATCCGAGAGGGACATATGCCTATTATCAACAGCTATGTAAATTAAAAAAACCAACGATTTATCAGACAATTGATGGCGGAGATCACCGCGATGCATTACGTCAGAGCAATACCTTTGCCACTAGTTTTCTAAATGTCATAGAGAAAAATCAGACAAAATCGTATTGCTCGAATCTTAAGTAAATTGGTTTAAATACTAAAAAAACCGACTTTTCATAAGTCGGCTTTTTATATGTGAGAGGGCAACTTTAGGTCATGTTATAGAGTCTTTCTTTTGGAAAAACTGCGGTAAATGTTGATCCTTCGTTTTCTTTAGACTGTACATCTAAATACGCGCCGTGTTGCATCAACACGTGTTTTACAATCGCCAAGCCTAAACCTGTACCACCTGTTTGACGACTACGGTCGCTATCAACGCGATAGAAGCGTTCAGTCAGTCGTGGCAAATGTTTAGGATTAATTCCAATGCCCGTGTCTTGCACACTAAAGTAAGCATGTTCACCATCATCGTGCCAGCCAATGGTAATGGTTCCGCCTTTTGGCGTGTATTTAATAGCATTAGTAATTAAGTTACTAAACGCACTGGCAATTTCCATGTCAGAACCAATCAGGTCACAGTGGCTATCAATATGTAAATTGAGCGTGTGTCCATAATCGGCATTATAGGCCTGAGCATCATCAAAGAGTTGATTCATTAAACTCGGCATTTCAATAATCTGATTTTTTGCAATTTTTTTATTATTTTCTAAATTCGATAACAGCAGTAAATCATTCACCAAAGCATTCATACGCTTGGTTTGGGACTGCATTTGATCAAATGCACGTTTCCAGCGTGGGCTAATATCTTCCTGATCGGTAAATGTCTCGATATAACCACTAAGCACGGTTAATGGTGTACGGAGTTCATGCGAAATATTATCGACGAAGTCTTTACGCATTTGCTCAAGGTTGTGCATACGAGTCACATCGTAAGCCACCAATAAACGACTTTCTCCACCAAATCGTGTGAGCTTAACCTGTACATAGCGGTCATCATCAAAATTTGAGTGAAGTTTGATGCCATCTGGCGCCTGATCAATATTGTTAAAATATTCAATAAAGGTTGGCTGACGTAAAATCGTTAAGAGGTTTCGGCCACGGTCTAGCGGGCTAATCCCTAATAAACGTTCGGCAGCAGGGTTCCACCATTCGATTTGATGTTGGTCATCAATAAGTACAACTGCTTCAGCAAGTGCGACTAATGAAGACTGTGCTCGGTCAATTAAACCGACCATTTCTGCCTGAACAATTCGTTCTTGGCGCTGAGCACGGTAAACATTAAATAACAATGCCCCCCAAATCCCGTTAAGATTTGGAGGCACATCATAAGGTTTATTCGCAATCCAGTCATTGACCAGATATAAAGAACGCAACTGGAGTGTAAAAAACACCACGAAGGCGATAAAAATACAACTCCAGAAATACCCAAGGCCTAAACCGACTAAACCGGCAATAATTATAAAAAATAATAAAAGCCGTAAATCTTGTTTGGCAAACGTCCATAAACTACTGTAGCGGGAAAGCTTTTGTTCACGTACCTGTTCGGGGACGGGGTAGGGTTCATACATAAATCTTGGTTAACCTGCGGCTAAATCTGCACGTGTTGAGAAACGATAGCCTGTTCCACGTACAGTCTGAACAAATCGGTCAACACCAAAAGGCTCTAAAACTTTACGCAAACGGCGAATATGCACATCGATAGTGCGGTCTTCAATGTATACATTACCGCCCCAGACTTGATCGAGCAACTGGGCACGAGTATACGCACGCTCTGGATGGGTCATAAAAAATGCAAGTAAGCGATATTCTGTTGGACCCATATCTAAAATACTATCACCGAAGCTGACGCGTTGGCTTACAGGATCAAGGATTAAGCCATTGGCATCAATCATTTTTTCGCCACTTAATGCATTTGCACGACGTAGAACCGCTTTAATACGTGAAACTAGTTCACGTGTTGAGAAAGGCTTCGTCATGTAGTCATCTGCACCTGCATCAAGACCTTGTACTTTATGGTCTTCTTCTCCGCGAGCAGTAAGCATAATCACAGGAATTTCTGCGAGGTTCTCATCACGTTTTAAGCGGCGACATAAATCCACACCACTTACGCCTCCAGGTAACATCCAGTCGAGCAAGATAAGCGCTGGACGTTGGTCGACGATAATTTGATGAGCCTGTTTGGCATCTTCTGCCTGCAAACATTGAAAGCCTGCCATGTCCAAAGAAGTATGGATCATTTCACGAATAGGGAGCTCATCATCGACAATTAAAATATAGTCATCTTTCACAGCGCAATATCCTATAGATTTAACGGTGAACCGTTTTGTAGTTATGACAGGCTTATTACAAAGATTAATTATGACAATTTCATTGCAGAAAAGTCTATAAAATTGAATTTAGCAATAATTTGTGACAAAACCAAGGCAAAGGTATGACCAAATTGTGACATGTAAGCCTCAAACTTTCTAAAGTCATTCAATAGGTTATCATAGCAATTGCTTAGTTGATTTTTCACATTTTAAGCTGTCAAAAAACTTTAATATTATTTTGAAACTTGCGCTAATAAAGATAAGAAAACAATACGGCATGCGGTTAAAACCTGCTCAAGCGACTGTTCAAACCCTCCCATAACCCATCGAATCGCAATTTGAGTGACGTATCCATTTAAGCCAGTTGCGATTAAAGAAAGCTCATTTTCATGATGTTGAATTTGCGGCATAGTCAACATAACAAAGGCCTGAATCATGCGATCAAATTGTGCAAGTGTTTCTTGAATGGTGGCCTGATTATGTAATTCTTGTACCAAGACTGCATCGACATAGACAATACGAGCTAATCTCGGATCATCTTTTAAAGTAGTTAGTAGTGCCCTTAAACCGGCATCGACCATTTTTTCTGGATCGGGTGCAGCTTTAATCACGGCTTGCATCAGATTTTGCTGTAATTCTTCAATCATTTTTAAAAAGATGGTTTGGAATAAATCTTCACTCTTTTTAAATGATTCATAAAAATAACGTTCAGTGAGTTTTGCCTCTTGGCATACATCTTTTACCGTCACGGAAAAAAAACCGAGGGTTCCGTAGGTCGCAATACCTGCTTCAATCAGTTTTTCACGGCGCGCCTCTTTACGTTCAGATAGAGATAACCCTTTGAACTGACGTTCTTTACTCACACTTTTTGTTTTCTTTTTACTGGTTGAGTCGTTAGTCGCCATAAATAAGTCGTTTCCTAAAGAATGGTTTCCTAATTTATAGGTTTTGGCCAAATATGCTTACTATGATAAAGCGCTCAGAAGAATTGTGCCATTCTATCTGAAATTACAGTGTACTATATTGACAATGTGTATTGTCAAAATTATATTAAAGATGTCTGAACTGCACATGCAATGAACCGGTTGTGCAAATATCGAAAAACAAAGGATGGACAATGAAAAATTTTAAAAACAAAGTCGCTGCAATTACGGGCGCAGGTTCTGGCATTGGGCAACAGTTAGCAATTCTTTTGGCAAAACAGGGCTGCCATCTTTCGTTGAGTGATATTAATGAAAAAGGATTACAACAAACTGTCGAGCTTTTAAAACCGTACAGCGATATTACTGTGACTACCAAAAAGCTTGATGTATCTGACCGTGAAGCAGTAAAACAGTGGGCACAAGAAACTGTGCAAGATCACGGCTCTGTTAACCTGATTTTTAACAATGCTGGTGTTGCGTTAGGTTCAACTGTCGAAGGCGCGACCTACGAAGATTTAGAGTGGATTGTGGGGATTAACTTCTGGGGTGTCGTATACGGTACTAAAGAATTTTTACCGTTCATTAAGCAGACTCAAGATGGCCATATTATTAACATCTCGAGCTTATTTGGTTTAACTGCTCAACCAACCCAATCTGGCTATAATGCAACTAAATTTGCTGTGCGTGGTTTTACCGAATCATTACGCCAAGAGTTGGATATTGAAAAAAGTGGCGTGAGTTCTTTGTGCGTACATCCGGGGGGTATTCGTACCAATATTGCTAAAGCTGCAAAAATGAGTGATAGCTTGAATAGTTTAGGGATGGACCCTGCTAAATCAATTCAAAACTTTGACAAGCTACTGCGTACCCCACCAGAAGAAGCGGCTCGTCAAATTTTGGATGCCGTTTTGAAAAATAAACGCCGTTTATTGATTGGTAGTGATGCAAAAATTCTTGATGCATTTCAGCGGTTGTTCCCGACAGGGTATCAACGTGCTTCAACTATTGTGACCAAATGGATGAAATAATTTTTTAACTAAAAAAAGCCATCAAATGATGGCTTTTTTTTATGTGGCTTGGATGGTTCTAAATAAGAACTTTGATCGTCTTTTTCTTCCAGATAAATTGATAATACAAGCCTTGAATAATACATAGACTGACAAATGCCAAGGCATAGGCAACCCAAATGCCTTTAAGTCCCCACATTGAGCTAAACCAATAAGCACATGGAATTTCAATAAATAAAATGGCAGAGATGTTAATCAGCATTGGAACAGTCACAGTTCCACTGGCACGCATGATCGATGCAAAAATGGCACCTGCGCCAAAGAATAAAATTGCCCAAAGCACAATAAATAAAAGTTGCTGGCCTAACACGACGACAGTTGGGTCGGTAATGAATAAAGCCATTAAATATTTTGAAAATAGATAACCAAGTGCAATTAAGGCACCGGTAAATAAAAAGTTCATGCCTAAAGCAGTACGAGTCACACGAGATAATAAGTCAGATTTACCTGCACCAATGGCTTGCGCTGCAAAAATTGAAGCTGCAATTGAGATCGAAATCGCTGGAAACTGAATGTAGTTGAGCACTTGATTCACTGCACCATACGCTGCTGTAGCATGTGAACCATAATGGTTAACCAACCCAACAATTACTAAACCCGCCATTGAGGTCGTAATCATTTGAATGCCGGTTGGGACGCCTAAGCGCAAAATGATTTTGCTCAGTTCTGGATTATGACGGATATGTTGCAGAAGCTGACGGTTCGGGCGAAGTGAATGATTTTTCTTGTTAAGATAAATCGCGAGAAAAATTAAGATAGCCACATATCCTGTTATGGTGGCAATTGCTGGAGCAATAATCCCTAGAGCGGGTAAGCCAAAATAACCTTTAAGCAATATCGGGGTAATCACCAAACCAATTACACTGGTTAAAGCAAGGGCCAGTAAAGGGGTAGTACTGTCTCCGACACCACGTAAAATTGAGGTATAGATAATATAAACAAACAGAAGTGGGCTACCCGCCAGCATCCATTGCACATAAGGCAACGAGAGATGCATTACCTTTGGATCGGTACCTAAAAGCTCCAAAATATCATGGGCGAAAAACACACCAATAATTGCAGTAATGACTCCACCAATAATGGTCATAAACAGGGTAGAACCAACCACACTTTGGACTTTTTCTATATTTTGCGCGCCCCATGCTTGTCCGACTAAAACAGTCGTACCCGTTGAAATCCCGATAATAAAAGCGAGGAGCAAAAACAAAATAGGAAAAAAAACCGAGACGGCAGCAATCGCATCAACTCCCATCATTTGACCAACAAAGATGGTGTTAATCGTTCCAGACAAGTTCTGCAAAATATTGGTTGCAATCAAGGGTAGCAAGAAAACAAAAAATGTTTTCCATAGATTTTGCTGTTGAATTAAGGACTGTCTTGGTGGCATGTGTTCTCCATCGCCCATCTCTTTGATGAGCGGGGCGGATATTCAACTTAGCATAGTTGGAGCGAATGACTTGTAGTATTTTTACAGCGCTAAGTGGCTAAATTTATTAACATTGATTCAAAATTTCTCCTGCTTTTTGCAGAGTGTCATCATTTTTAGCAAAGCAGAATCGAATCAAGCGTAAAGACTCAGGCGCTTGCTGATAGAAAACCGAAACTGGAATAGCCACAATCTTATGTTGCTCGGCAAGAAACTGGCACATTTGTACATCGTTTAAGTCGGGACGAATTTGACTGTAATCGAGGTTTTGGAAATAAGTACCTTGAGAAGGTTTAAGTAAAAAACGACTATTGTGAATTGCCTGATTAAATCGATCTCTTTTCGTTTGGTAAAACTGCGAAAGCTCTTGAATATGTTCTGGATGTTGCTGCATATATTGCGCTAGTGCAATCTGACAAGGAGTCGTACCACAGAAATTCGCATATTGATAAATCTGGCGGAATAAACGCATTAGCTCAGGTGAAGCGACGCAGTAACCCGTTTTCCATCCCGTCACATGAAAGGTTTTTCCAAAAGAACCAATCACGAAACTACGCTCTCTAAGCTCTGGAAAATGCAATGCACTAAAGTGTTGTTGACCATCAAAAACTAAGTGTTCATAGACCTCATCGGATAAAACCACAATGTTTTTATCTTGAATCAGTTCAATGAGCTCTAACCAGTCTTGTTTTGCCCAAATCGTACCTGTTGGATTATGGGGCGTATTCACCACAATCATACGGGTTTTGTCATTGATCAGATCTTTAACTTGTTGCCAGTTCACCTTAAAGTCAGGTGCTTGCAAGGCAATATGAACCGCTTTACCGCCTGCTAATTCGACAGAAGGGCCATAACTATCATAACTTGGGTCAAAAATAATGACTTCATCACCTGCATTGATGCAGGCTTGTATGGCACAAAAAATTGCTATGGTTGCGCCGGGAGTAATCGTGATTTGAGTAACAGGATCAAGTTGAAGTCGATCACGCTGCTGAAATTGTAAAGCGAGTTGCTCGCGTAAACCGAGAATACCATCGCCAGGTGGGTACTGATTATGTCCAGCTAAAGTCGCTTGAGATAAGGCTTCAAGTAAGGCTTGTGGCGCCGGAAAATCTGGAAAGCCTTGTGACAGGTTGAGTGCACCTAGACGATGTGCCAGTGCCGTCATGGTACTAAAAATAGTCACGCCTTGAGTGGCCAATTTTGACTGTAGCTGAAGCATATTGTTCTCTTATTAAAAATATTTAAAGTTATAAAATTGATTCAATCACCGCTCGAATTACACCGAGTGTCAAACCAATAAATGCACCCACTACCACACCATTTACTCGGATCATGTGCAAGTCGCCACCGACTTCATTTTCAATTTTTCCGATCATTTCCCGAGAGTCCCACTCATGAATGCGCTCACTGACATAGCGTATGATTTTATGGCTATATTGATCCGTAAAATTCATCGCAAGTCCTGTCATTTCTTTGTTGAGAACTTCTCGTACTTTTGCATTTTGAACAAGGTTTTCACCGAGTTGCTGAATTGCAGCTCGCAGGTTCATTGCAATGCCGGAGTCTTCTTTCATTAAATCTTCTTTAATGGCATCACATAAAATCGTAACAGCACCACTAATAAAATTTAAAACTTGCGGACTATCAAGGAGAGCATCTTTACCGCTATTAAGGCGTTGACTGGCAACACTATCGGGTTTCGCTAGCTCCAGCATGAGAGAGTGGGCGATGGTTTCAATTTCTTGTCGCCATGGGTGTTCATGATCGGCCAGCATCGATTCTACTTTTTCAACCAGTGAATCGATGGTACGTTGTTGAACATCAATTCCAATCCAGCTTGCACCTTTTGCAAGTGACCAGACACCCAACGCTTTAAACATTTTTCGGGTTAATTCACGGGTTTTATCTGGGTTTTGTACGACCCATTCATGAGCGATATCGAGACCACGTTGTAAAACATCTTGGTGGAAATCATTTTCCAATACTGCACGCAGCATTTCACTGGCGAGTTTGTTGACTTGGGTATTACGTACCCATTGCACACTGTTGTTTTGCACGAAATTAGCAATTTGCTCTTGGCTCACAAATTCAAAAATTTTCGGTACAGTTTGCTGAATGAGTTGCACCACTTGTGTATTGTTTTGTGGACTTGCTAACCATTGACCAATTGCGAGGCTTAAGTCTGTTTTTTCTAAGCTTTTTTCGACCACTTGAGGCGAAAGAAAATTTTCCTGTACAAAACGGCCCATTGACTCGGCAATGCGTGCCTTGTTACGCGGAATAATCTCGGTATGGTCCCGTAAAAACTTAGGTATTGGTAACTTACCAAAAGGGTTCCGAAACAGAACTGTAATCGCGTACCAATCGGCTAGACCACCAACTACACCTGCTTCGGCCCCTAGCATTAAAATATGAATAAAACCTGTGTACTCTGGCAGAAAACGGTCGGCTACCATCAGTGCAATCCACAGCACAACGACGATGATCAGCGCTAGGGTAGCAAAATATTTACTACGTTTAAGACTGGGCACGTGGTGAACTTCTTCTGCCATGCTCATAAATTTATCCTATTCATTTTTGTTTTACTGGAGGCTCGGGTGGTGGCAACAGCGCTCCTGTCGGACTCAATCCATATTTTTGTCCGATTGATTTCAAGATCAAGGTTGCATCAAAAGCGTCTTGAGGAGCCTGCTTTTGATCCCGATAACATTCAATAGTATACGACACTTGAACAGGGTCGATATTGACCACTTGTGGGAAATCATAGAACGGATCATGCCAGAAACCCGGATAGCGACGACCATAGCCATAAGGATAAAAGCTTGGAGCAGATGGATAAACCACAGCCTGACGTGGTGGTTTCTGACTTTGGTTACTTGGGTCATTGAGTACTTTAAAAAAGCGGAAACCTTTTTGTACGGTCGTTTGCGCTGATTTTACCAAAGTGATTTCTTCAGCTGCACCGTAACTCATATTCGGATCGGCTTGAAAACTAATACGAAATGTTTGCGCATTTAAAGGGTATGCGGAAAACTGGCCAAGTTGATCAAAGGTTTTTGGTTTACTTGGAGTCGTTGCACAAGCAGTTAAGGTTAAGGCAGTGCCTAAGGCTAAACAAAGAGAGAGATATTTCATGGTGAACTCCCAGCTGAGCATTAAAACAAAGATGACTCAGCATTAAAAATTAAGAAGCTTTAAAAACTACTGTTCGGTTCTAATAAAAATTCGGTTTCCTCTGGAGTAGAAACACGCCCGAGAATGGTATTGCGATGAGGATAGCGTCCAAAGCGATCAATAATGACTTTATGCTTTTTCTCAAAGCTCAAGTTAATTTCATTGCCAAGACGTTGAAATAGTTTCAAGGCAAATTCATGGATCAATTTTGATTCACTATGCATAAATGGCATATATAAAAAAGAGCGTTGCTCTGGATTAAGCTGTGCATCGAGTTGCAAACTAATTGCTTCTTGTGCCAAAGCTAATGCCAAGCTGTCATAGGCAAAAGATTGGGGCTGATCACGATAGATGTTGCGAGAAAACTGGTCTAGTACAATAATCTCTGCCAAACGACCTTCTGGTGTTTTTCGCCAAGACCAGAGTTCTGCTTGAGTTGCCTGTCGATGAACATCAGAAAAATTTTCACGGATTTTTTTGTCAAAATCATCACTTTTTGCAAACCAAAGTGAACGGTGTTCAGGAGAAAACCAGAAGTTTAAAATGTCTTGTTCGTTCATGATATTGACAACTCTTTAGCAATTATTCTTCAATAAAATCACAATTCTTTCGTGTCTTAAATAACAAGATTGTGATAAAAATTGCCAAACTGGAATGATGTGATTATATAAGTAACCGTATCATCTCACGATTTTGTATATAGTGATCTTTAATAAGCGAGCAAATGCATGAGTCAACCCACTACACCATCTCAATCAGTTATTCCTGCTTGGGTGGATTCGTCGCTACTACAAGGCATGTTACGTGGAATAGAGCGTGAAAGCCTACGTATGCAGAGTAATGGGTTCTTATCACAAGAGTTACATCCGAAGGCATTAGGTTCGGCTTTAACACATCCAAAAATTACAACTGATTATTCAGAAGCGTTGATGGAGTTTATTACCTCACCTAAGCCAACGATTGAAGAAGCTCTGCATGAGCTCACCGATATTCATGCGGTTGTACATCGTCATTTAGAAAATGGTGAAAAACTCTGGCCGCTGTCTATGCCATGTATGTTAGACGACAATGAAGAACGGATTCGTCTAGCGCAATATGGCACTTCTAATATTGGCCGTTTTAAAACACTATATCGCCGTGGGTTAGGAATTCGATATGGTCGTCGTATGCAGACCATTTCAGGAGTGCATTACAACTTATCTTTCCCAGATACACTTTTTGCTGAGCTACAAGCTCATGAAACTGACGAACAATTAAAATCATTAAGTTTGCAGGATTACCGTAGCCATCGTTATTTTGGCCTTATTCGTAATTTTATTCGTTTAACACCATTGGTCATGTTCTTGGTGGGCGCGAGTCCAACAGTATGTCGTTGTTTCTTGACTGGACACAAACATCATTTGTTGCCTTTAATCAAAGGTTCATACTATTTACCGTATGCTACTGCACTTCGTATGGGACGATTGGGCTACCAAAACTCAGCCCAAAAAAGCTTAGGTATTCATTACAACAATTTGTCTGGCTATCTGGATGGTTTACAAAAAGCCGTTCATTCTCCTTACCCACCATTTAGCCGTTTAGGGTTAAATGATGCATCTGGTGAGCCGTTGCAAATTAATGATCATGTTTTGCAGATTGAGAATGAATATTACAGTCTCGTTCGTCCAAAACAGGTGCCTCAAGCAGGTGAAACACCGTCTCAAGCTTTAAAAAATCGAGGCGTCGGTTATGTTGAGTTACGTGCTGTAGATGTAAATCCATACTCGGCAATTGGCGTTGATGAAACAACAGCAGGCTTCCTTGAAGTGTTAGCACTTTATTGTCTGTTAAGTGATAGCCCAGACCTGTTAGGTCCTGAGCAAGACTTGGTTGAGAAAAATCAGACAGAGGTGGTGAACCGAGGTCGAGCGCCGAACGCAAGCATTACAGATTTAACTGGGTCATATCACATCGAAGATTGGGCACGTTTATATATTGCAAAAATGCAAGATTGTGCGCAGCTACTCGATCAGACCTATGCAACGGATTTGTATGGTTCAGCTTTGGCGGTCATGCAAGAACGAATTGATGAAGTTGATGAAACTTTATCTGCCCATGTCATTGACGATACGTTAAAGCATGGTGGAACTTGGAGTTTTGGTAGCCACATGGCTCAGTTACATGCTGAAAGTTATGAACAGCATGAGCTTAGTGTGGAAACTTTGAAACATTTTGAACAGTTGGCTGCGCAATCTTTACAGCAGCAAGAAAAACTTGAGCAAGATACCAAGATCAGTTTTGATCAATATCTTGAACAATATCGATAATAAAACGAGGTTTTACATGCGATTAAGTTACCGTTTGGTGAGTGGACTACTTGTTTTAGCAAGTATAGTCGGCATGTCTTTTGCGTTGTATCTGGAACATGTAAAAGGTTTAGAGCCATGTCCGCTCTGTATTTTTCAACGTGTTGGCTTAATGGCGATGGGCCTTGTAGCACTCATAGCCTTTTTGCATAACCCAGTTTCCAATGCGGTTAAACGTTTTTATGCATTTTTGGCAGGTATTGCAATTTTATGGTCAGTGGGTGTGGCAGGACGTCACGTTTGGCTACAGCATTTGCCACCTGATCAAGTACCAAGCTGTGGGCCGGGTTTAAACTATTTAGTTGATGCCTTACCAATGAAAACAGTTTTACAAGAAGTATTGTCGGGTTCAGGTGAATGTGCAGCAATTGATTGGACCTTTTTAGGTCAATCTTTACCAGTTTGGTCATTGGTCTATTTCCTCTTACTATTACTGGTCTGTTTATGGCAATTGTTCCGTTTCTATCCAGTATTTAAGGCAACAAAAAAAAGAGCCTAAAGCTCTATAAAAAAGCCCAACACTATGTTGGGCTTTTTATTTTCGAGATATAGATCAAAATATAAGAAAACAAATTGAAAAAAAGAATAATGATATAGACAGATAGGTCTGTTTTTTATAAAGTGCAGCCGTTTTATATCCTTATGATTATAAAAAATGTTTTTTAATATCTTTAATGTTTTGGAAAAAATAGGGTTAAGTGCGCAGAAACGTGCCGTCCATGTGCAATTTTCTAATGAACTACTGAATAGCCAAGTTTTTTTACAACGTATAGAAGGCCAACACCAGCTAAATGGGGGATTGGAAGCTGAGTTGATCTGCCTTTCAACGAGTGCCCAAATTGCATTGAAGCAGTTTATAGGTGTGCAAGTTGCCGTTGATCAGGTCACTGATTCTGGACAATTATTTCGAATTACAGGAATTGTGACAGAAGCGAGTTATGGCCAGAGTGACGGTGCTTTAACGCTTTATAAATTGACCTTAAAAGACGCGACAAACTTATGGCACAAACGCCGTAATAGTCGTGTTTTTATGAATAAAAGCATTATTGAAGTCACGGAAGTTTTATTTAAAGAGTGGCAAGAAAAAAGTCCACTTTTTACGACAAGTTTAAGTCTCGACCTCAGTGGGTTAAGTCAGAGTTATGATATTCGCCCATTTATCATGCAGCACAATGAGTCTGATTATGACTTTCTTACACGCTTGTGGCGAAGTGAAGGCGTTAGTTGGTTAATCGATGAAAAAGAGCTTTTTGTTCCACATTTTACTGCTCCAGTACAGGCCCAAAAGCTTAGATTAATTGATGATAATAACCAGTACCAAGCTTTAGCACGCCGTAGCATTCGCTATCACAGAAGTAGCGCGACAGAATATCAAGATAGTATTACGGGTTTTGTCGCGGTGCGGAGTCTGCAACCGACTGCTGTGCATGTGCAACGCTGGCAGCCCGATGCCTTAGCACAAGAAGAAGGCGTTGGTTCCGTCATTACTACCCATACACATTCAGATAACTTTGATTCAGCGAGTTTAAGCCTTGAGCAAGCATGGCACATGAGTCCAGCTTGGATGCAAGATTTGAAAGGGGAAGATCAGGCCACTGCTTCAAGTAGTAATCAGCTAGAGAAATTGAATCAGCAATTTACGGATATGTACGCGAGTAGGGCTAAATATTTTAAGGCTTATAGTAGCGTCCGTGATAGTCAAGTCGGCTATTGGTTTAATTTACAGGAGCATCCTGAAATTGATCAGCATGAAGGAGCAGATCAAGAGTTCTTAATCATTGCTAAAAATTTCTATAACCAAAATAACTTACCAAAAGATTTACATCAGCAAGTGAGCCAGTTGTTAACCCAAAGTCGTTGGGATAAACATGGTTATGATGATATTGAGCGCCAAGGTAATGAGCTGACCCTAATACGCCGTCAGATCAAGACGACACCTGAATATAATCCAGAACAGCATCGCCCAATTGCTTACCCACAAAGAGCGAAAGTTGTGGGGCCAGAGGGAGAGACTATTCATGTTGATGAATGGGGGCGTATTAAGGTGCGTTTTCTATTTACCCGTAGTGATGATCATGGCCATGATGGTGGTGCAGGTAGCAATGACAATGATACCGACTCAGCTTGGGTAGATGTACTGACTCCTTGGGCAGGCGAGGGCTATGGAGCACGTTTCTTGCCACGTATTGGTGAAGTGGTAGTCATTGACTTCTTTGATGGCAATATTGACCGTCCATTTGTGACTGGGCGCATCCATGAAGTGCAGCGCTCACCAACCAAGTTCGATGTGAAAGGGCAGCTTCCTGATACTAAAAAGCTAAGTGGCATACGCAGTCAGGAAATCAATGGTAGTGGGTTTAACCAATTACGCTTTGATGACACAACAGGGCAAATCAGTACCCAACTCCAAAGTAGCCATGCAGCAACACAGCTGAACTTGGGTAATTTGAGCCATCCGAAAGAACAAGCGACGAGCCAAGGCCGTGGTGAAGGCTTTGAGCTAAGAACAGATGCTTGGGGAGCTGTGCGTGCGGGTAAAGGCATGCTCATTAGTACCTATGCACAAGAGCAAGCGATTGCAGACCACTTAGAAGCAGCTCAAGCACAATCCTTACTTTCACAAGGCTATGAAAGCATGAAAATGCTCAGTGAAGTTGCAGCAAAGCAACAAACTGATGCCTTAAACGTGATTAATCGCTTACCCAAATTCATCCAGTCACTTGAGCTAAAAACTACAGGACAGGCATTAGATAGTACGGTGAATCTATTTAAAGAAGGAATTAATAACGATCCTATTCACGCCTTAAAAGACTGTGGTGGCTTTATTCAAGATATTGGTGCGCTAGGGGGAAATGCAAAAGGCGTTGTAGACGAATTTAATTCTTTCTTTAGTGATGCCAAAGATGCGGTAGAAAATTTAAAAGCATTTATTGAAAATGTTGAAGAGCATGGTGCCGACATCGTTAAAGGAAAACTTGCCAGTATTAAAGACCGCATTCATAAAAATCCATTTGAAAGTATTCAAGAGGTTGGAAAAGTCTTAGCCAACGTCGAGACCAAAGACTTTGACATGATGAGTGTATGTGGAACGTTTAGTAAAGGCAGTAAATTGGAAGTATCACCTTCTAAAGCATTAAGTTCTTTGCAAGGCTTTATGGAGGGTTATACCCAAGGTTTAGAAAGCAGTTCCGATACTAAACAGCAAGAACAAGGCAAAATCTTTAGACAAGCGCTTATGTTATTAGCATCCCCAAATGGTATTGCTTTGACGACACCTGAAAATATTATTTTGCAAGCTTCGCAAGATATCGCAGAAAGTGCTAGTGGCTCAATTAACTTAAGTGCACAGAAAAATATCATTGGGCATGCACAAGACAAAATCAGTTTGTTTGCTGCACAAAAGGGTTTCCGTGCTTATGCAGCAAAAGGGAAGCTTGAACTACAAGCACAAGACGACGCTATTGAAGCAATTGCCAAAAAGGTCATCAAGCTCATTTCTACTGAAGAAAAAATCGAGCTTACAAGTCCAAAAGAAATTGTATTAACAGCAGGTGGATCGCAGCTCAAAATTAATGCAGATGGCGTATTTTCAACAACAGGCGGCAAGTTTGAAAGTAAAGCTGGGCAGCATTTGTTTACGAGTGGGGCGAAGGTTTCTTATGAGGTTCCTGAGTTGCCGAGTAGTGGTCCGTTCACTAAAGCATTTCATTTTATATCCTTAGAAGGGGAAAAAATAGAGAATGCAATTATCCAAGTCTACGAAAAAATAAATGATAGTTATAAATTTAAAATAGGTTCTAAAATTGATAAGTCAATCTTTAAATTAGAAGAAAGTGAAGAGAATATTGAATATAAAGCTCTAGTTGGATTTGATGATTGGGTTTCATGGTTTGAAGAAGAAGGAGAAGAAGTTGAAGAGATAGATTTAGGTGAACATTATAATCCGTTCGATAAATAATAAGGAGGATAAGATGAGTAATATACATATAGTCAAAAAAGGTGATACTCTTTGGGGTATCTCAAATAAATACCACATCAAGCTTAATGAATTAATTGAAATTAATGGATTATATGGCAGAAAGAAAAATTTACTAAAAATCGGACAACAGATATATCTAAAAAAAGAGAATGTTAAAAAATATGATACAACTTTAGTGATTAAAATTTATGATTTGAAATGGGAGCCGATTACCCATGGTAAGTTATTGCTAGAGTATGATGACAAATGTCATTTAGCGACTAGTAATGATAAAGGAGTAATAGAAGATATCCAAATTG
>NZ_JABVBF010000066.1 GCF_013344765.1 Acinetobacter lactucae | reverse complement strand
ATGTATATACAACCACATACAACATGTTAATTTATGAATTAAATAGATTTTAAAAAGTTTAAAAAATAAACATAGCTCAATAAGAGCTAATTTAAAGTTTTATGTAGAGAAATTCAAATATATTAAGCTTTTATCAATATTTATTTAATAGTTATTTCTGCTAAGCCTGTGCTCCATTCAAGGACGTGAAAAGTATGGTCTTTTCTGATTTACGAAATGCTGCTTAAAATTTTTATTTAAAATCACTGATCGATAGTATTCTTCTGCCACACAGTATATTAATAAAACTGGAAGCACATCGAATGCGTAATTATAAAATAGATATTCTTCGAGGAATTTCTATCCTTTTGGTTCTTTTACATCATTTTAATATTCCCTATAAACTTAAAGACACATGGTTAGGTTTTGATTTCTTAGGTGAAGCATTTAGCACAGTCATCGCAAGAAATGGAAATTATGGCGTCACCATGTTTTTTGTGATTTCGGGTTTTTTAATTACCCATCACACCTTAAAAAGAGACAAACAATTCTCCGCAATTAACCTCAAGCATTTTTATATCCGACGAGCAGCACGTATTTTACCGTGTCTGGTATTACTCATTTTAGGTGTAAGTGTACTTGGTTCATTTGACTTAAAACCCTTTATGAACCAAGCCCCTAATGGCATTGAGGTTTCCTATCCATTAACAATTTTTGCAGCTTTAACCTTCTGGATGAATATCCTGATTATTAAATTCGGTTGGGTAAACTATGCTTTAGGCGTGTTGTGGTCGCTCTCTGTAGAAGAAGTTTTTTACTTTGTTTTTCCATTATTGTGCCTGCTCACGCGTAGTAATAAGGTCTTTATTGCTTTACTTGTTGGCGTAATTTTATATGGCCCTTATTTTAGATCTCTGCATTTTGGAGAAGAAAGCGGCGCCTATTTATATCATTATTTTTCGAGTTTTGATGGCATAGCAATTGGCTGTTTAACGGCGATTTTTTCTCATAAATATCAGCCAAATTGGCACTATAAAAAACCTCTTTCATGGTTGATTATTTTGAGCATGACCGCTCTTTATTTATATGCGCCAATTAAAGAAGTGAGTACTTGGGGTATTAGCTTATTTGCTCTTGCCACCGGCTTACTGATTTTGTGTTTTCAGCATCCTTCCGAAACACAAGCGCATAACCTATTTACCAAAGTGATGGTCTGGTTAGGGCAAAGAAGTTATGAAACTTATTTGTTTCATCTGGTTGTGCTGGGTCTTATGAAAGTTGCTTTTATTCCGACTCAAACCGACTCTAGCATCAAAATTATGCTTTTAATTGGCTATTTGGTTCTGACTTTTATCATCAGTGCAGCGATTGAAAAATACTATTCCACACCGCTTAACAGCTACATTCGAAAAGTATTCATTAAAGATAAATCCTAAAAAATAAGCCCCTTTAAAATAGGGGCTTATTTAATTAAGCAATTAGCATGGTTTCATCATCTTGCTTAAAAGGATTAGACCAGCTTTGCCAAACTTGTGGACCTAAAGCCATTTCTTCATCGCTTAACAAACAACGATCTAGGCGTTGTATTAAAGCTTGCTCATCCATTTGCATACCAATTAAAACCAGCTCCTGACGTGCATCACCTGTTTGAGCGTCCCAATTTTTCTTAATTTGTTCAATACTGGCTAGGTCACTTGGCCAGTCTTCTTCTGCAACGGCTGCCCACCAATAGCCTGCTAAGCCGTGTCGAGCCATTGCGCCCGCTTGCGACCATGAATAAGCCAATGTCGGTTCGGCAGCCAACCAGAAAAAGCCTTTGGAACGGACGACTCCCGGCCATTCAGCCTGTACTAAATCATAAAAACGCTCTGGATGAAAAGGTCGACGCGCACGGTAAACAAAGCTACTGATTCCATACTCTTCGGTCTCTGGCGTATGCTCACCACGCAATTCTTTTAACCATCCTGGCGCTTGTGCTGCTTCATCAAAATCGAATAACTGTGTATTTAAAATTTTATCTAAACCAATCTTTCCAAATTGAGCAATTTCAATTCGGGCACGTGGGTTTAAGGTCTTTAGAATCGCAGTGAGCTGCTCTTGCTGAGCTTGGTCAATCAAATCAATTTTATTCAGCACAATCACATCACAAAACTCGATCTGATCGATGAGAAGATCGACCACAGTTCTCTCATCTTGTTCGCCTAATGACTCGCCACGTTGTTGCAGTGAGTCAACCGAACTATAATCTTTAAGGAAGTTAAAAGCATCGACTACCGTGACCATTGTGTCGAGACGAGCAAATTCATTTAGAGAATTTCCATTTTCATCTTCGAAGGTAAAGGTTTCTGCCACAGGTAACGGTTCTGAAATACCCGTTGACTCAATCACCAATTGGTCAAAGCGTCCTTCATCGGCCAAACGTCTCACCTCGACCAATAAATCTTCTCTTAGCGTACAACAGATACAGCCATTACTCATTTCAACCAGTTTTTCATCTGTTCTTGAAAGCTCCGCCCCACCTTCGCGCACTAATGCCGCATCAATATTCACCTCAGACATATCATTTACGATCACGGCAATACGACGGCCTTCACGATTATTTAAAATATGATTGAGTAATGTGGTCTTTCCTGCACCCAAAAAGCCCGATAAAACAGTGACGGGAAGCTTGGCAAATGAGTTGGCGATTGCAGTATGCATGGCTTTATCTCTTTGAATGATATTTAAACTGATCATGGCTAGCCATATAAATGTGGCCAGATCACAGGCGTAATCTATTTCTAAACCACAATAATGTTATGTTATAACATAATTATTAATCAAGTTTTTAAACTGCTTTTCTTTACACCAACTCTCTTAGTATTTGAAAAAATTGCTTTTATATTTACTGACAAATCGAGGTTCTATAGTGATGGTCTGGCCCCCATGAACGGAATCCTTGGCTATCAATATGAATTTGTCCCGAAGCATAAACACCTAGACCCATATTAAGTGCTTGGCCCTTGGTTTCCCAAAACTGACAAAGTTTGGTTTTAGCTTGCTGGATATTGAACTGGTCCAAATCGGTAGGCTGTTCTGGCCCAATTCGAAAATCAAGCGCTGCATTAAAGACATGCCGGGAAGCATCCGCACCACCTGCACAGCGGTTTAAAGATAAAGCTCGGTAGACCGAAGTCACCTCAAAATCGTTAAGCACACCATCATCAACTAACGCTTTTAAAATGCTAAGCGTCGGAACAATATTGGACCAAATCTCGCGTGGCGGCACCGCATAGGGTTCAACTCCACATTTTTGCCAGTCTCGAGCTGAGCGTAATAGTTCATGATCTGGTACTAAATCGGCAAGTCCCTTTTGCTTAAGAAATTGCTTGTAAGCTTGTACAGACTGCCTGTGATCTCCTATAGCTAACCATGCAACATACGCCTCAGGTTGCGGTTTTATTTTGACTACTGATTTTGTAGGTTGAGGTACAGATGTCTGAGTGTGCAAAGAAATCTTTGGCTTGGGTGTTTGAGTGCTACACGCTGTGAGAGATAATAAAATTAAACCTAAATAACGCTTCATAAATATGCCCCATCTTCACCAAAAATGGGAAAGATGCTCATCATTAAATTCAGGAAATGTTATATTATAACAATAATAAAGTCCTTTAATTTCTGTTGTTAAATTTTAAAAATAAAAAAGGACGTCTAAAATACGTCCTTTTTTAAATATAACTCAATGACTTACTAAATATCTGCTTCTAAAGCAGGTACAGACTGCTCAGCTTTTAATTTTCGGCGTTTAAATTGATAAGCTACCATCAAACACAAGATCCAACCAGGAATCATCATGACCGCAACACGCATGTCTGGTGTTAAAGACATTACAACTAAAATGCCCAACATAAACACGATGCAAAGATAATTGCTAAACGGATACATAAAGCTTGGAAACTTCGTTGTTTGCCCTTGGCGCATCATAAATTTACGGAATTTTAAATGCGTCCATGAAATTACAACCCAGTTAATTACAATCGCTGCAACTACAAGCATCATGAGCAAACCAAATGCTTTTTCAGGGAAAATATAGTTTAGCAATACACATAAAATAGTAACTGCTGCAGAAAGGATCACTGCATTGGTTGGAATACCGCGTTTATTAATACGTGCAAATACTTTTGGTGCATTTCCTTGTTGCGCAAGGCCTAACAACATACGGCTACTGCAATAACTTGTACCGTTATAAACTGAAACCGCTGCTGTCAAAATGACAAAGTTCAATAACGTTGCAATGCCTTGGCTATCTAAAGAAGCAAATACCATCACAAACGGGCTACCGCCTTGTGCCATTTGGTTCCATGGGAATAGCGAGAATAAAACAAAAAGTGTTGCGATATAGAAAATCAAAATACGGTAAATAATTTGATTCACAGCTTTAGGTAAAGTTTTATCAGGGTCACGTGCTTCAGCCGCAGTAATACCGAAAAGCTCAATACCACCAAAAGCAAAAATAATGACCGCCATTGCCATCACTAAGCCTTCAACACCAAACGGGAAGAAACCGCCAAGTGCCCAAAGGTTCGAAATGCTTGCCTGTGGACCTGCCGTGCCTGTTGCAAGTAAATATGAACCAAAACCAATCATTGCAAGAATCGCCAAGATTTTGACAATAGAAAACCAAAATTCCATTTCGCCAAAAAACTTAACATGTAGCAAATTAATGCCATTAATTAAGACAAAGAAGGTTAAAGCAGATGCCCACGTTGGGATTTGCGGCCACCAATATTGAATATAAAGACCAATTGCGCTTAGTTCTGCCATACAGACGAGCACATTGAGTACCCAATAGTTCCATCCTGACATGAACCCTGCAAATGGTCCCCAATATTTGTAGGCAAAATGACTAAAAGAACCACTGACTGGCTCTTCAACCACCATTTCGCCAAGCTGACGCATCATTAAAAAAGCAATAAATCCTGCAATGGCATAACCGAGGATGACCGATGGACCTGCTAATTTAATCGATTGTGATATACCAAGAAAAAGCCCTGTGCCAATCGCCCCACCCAATGCAATAAGCTGGATGTGCCGATTACTCAAACCATGTTTCAGGTTTCCTTGCTCTTGTGCTGACATATGATTATTCTCATCCGTGTCACGTAATTTTTTTCCAATAAATTACGTATATCATAAATTGATCAAACTTTCATAGAGATTCATGAAAAAATAATTGCGTGACTTTTCTCATGACCGCGAATGAAAACAGAAAATACAAGAAATGACAATTATTATGAAATGTGTAATTAAATTATGTATTGCGTAATTTTATGAATTCAGTATTATAGAGACATGAAGCAATTGGTTGTGCTCGGTCTACATCAAACTCATAAGACAAAAGATGATCTAAGCAAAGGTTAAAAACTTATCGAGTAGCTCAGTCCTAGACCGAACTTTTATTTGTATAAGACCCGAGATAAAGACAAGGACGCGAAAATGGAACAAAAACTAAGCTCTTTTATTGAAGTTTCACCTCAATCAGATTTCACTATTCATAATTTACCTTACGGTATTTTTAGCAGAGCTAACGAAAGTGAGCGTCAAGTTGGTGTAGCTATTAGTGATTGGGTGATTGATCTCGCTGCGCTTGAAAAGCACGGTCTTTTAAAACTCTCAGAACAAGACACATATTTTAACCAGCCTACACTGAATAAATTTATCGAGTCTGGCAAAGCCAACTGGTCAAAAGTTCGTAAGACACTACAGTCTCTTCTCTCGGTTGAAAATTTAACGCTTCAAGAAAATGAAGCATTACGCCAAGAAGTTCTGGTTAAGCAAGACAGCGTAACTTTGCATTTACCACTTCAAGTATCTGGTTATACTGACTTCTATTCTTCTAAAGAGCATGCCACCAATGTAGGCTGTATGTTCCGCGACCCTAAAAATGCTTTACTGCCAAACTGGACTGAATTGCCTGTTGGTTATAACGGCCGTGCTAGCTCTGTTGTAGTCAGTGGCACTCAAGTCGTGCGTCCATCTGGACAAATTAAACTTCCAAATGAAGAGCGTCCAGTTTTCTCAGCGACGCGTAAACTCGATTTTGAACTTGAAACCGCATTTGTAATTGGTAAACCAACTGAGCTTGGTCAACCGATCTCGATTGAAAATGCATGGGACCATATTTTTGGAATGGTATTACTCAATGACTGGTCAGCACGTGATATCCAGCAATGGGAATATGTTCCACTTGGACCATTTAACGCAAAAACTTTTGCAAGTTCGATTTCTCCTTGGGTGGTAACACTTGAAGCACTTGAGCCATTTAAAGTTGAAGGTCCAAAACAAGAGCCTAAACCTTTAGCGTATTTACAAGAAAATATCGCGAATAGTTACGACATTAATTTGAGTGTTGAAATTCAAAGCCCGAAATCAGCACAAGCTGATGTAATCTGCAAAACTAATTTCAAATATATGTATTGGTCTATGGCTCAACAGCTCACTCACCACACCATTGGTGGCTGTAACGTTCAGGTCGGTGACTTAATGGGTTCAGGCACCATTTCTGGTTCTACACCAGATTCATATGGCAGCTTGCTTGAGCTGACTTGGAACACCACCAAGCCGTTAACTCTTGCTAATGGTGAAACTCGTGGTTTCTTGCAAGACGGCGATACCCTCATTATGAAAGGCCACTGTGAGAAAAATGGTATTCGCATTGGCTTTGGTGAAGTTCGAAACACGGTTCTTCCTGCATTAAATTTCGATTTTGCAGAAACTTCGGAGCCTGACTATGAAGCTGTATAGTTACTTTCGTAGCTCTGCAGCCTACAGAGTACGGATTGGTCTAAACATTAAAGCTTTAGCTTATGAGACTGTTCCAATCCATCTGGTAAAAAATGAACAGCAAAGCGAAGACTATTTAAAGTTAAACCGCAGTGCTCTCGTTCCGACTTTAATTGACGGCGATTTAACCTTGTCTCAATCGTTAAGTATTTTGGAATATCTGGATGAGCAATATTCAGAGACCAAATTACTTCCAAATGATGTGCAAGAGAGAGCCAAAATCCGTGCCTTTGCTCAAGCAATCGCTTGCGATATTCACCCGTTAAACAACTTACGCGTACTGAAATACTTAAAAAATGACTTAAATGTTTCAGATGAGCAGAAAAATTATTGGTATCAGCACTGGATTATTGAAGGCTTTCAAAATCTCGAACAGCAACTTCAAGATTCAAATGGAAAATTTTGCTTTGGACAACAAGCAACTATTGCCGATTGCTGCCTGATTCCACAGGTCTACAACGCGAAACGCTTCAAGATTGATTTATCTGCGTTTCCAAAAATTGAATCGATTTATCACCATTGTTTGTCTATCCCAGCCTTCTATAACGCGGCGCCAGAACAACAACCAGATTGGGAATAGTAAAAAGGAGTTTCAACATGACATTTGCCATTAAAAAAATACATCACGTTGCATATCGTTGTAAGGATGCGAAAGAGACCGTTGAGTGGTATAAAAAAATGCTCAACATGGACTTCATTTTAGCTTTTGCCGAGGACCATGTACCTTCAACTAAAGCCTTTGACCCATATATGCATTTATTCTTAGATGCCGGCCAAGGTAACGTTTTGGCATTTTTTGAATTGCCAACTCAACCAGAAATGGGGCGCGACGAAAATACGCCTCAATGGGTACAGCATATTGCTTTTGAAGTTGAAGACTTAAATGCACTAATGGCTGCCAAGCAACATTTAGAAGAAAATGGCGTGAAAGTTTTAGGCGTGACCAACCACGGTATTTTCCACTCAATTTACTTCTTTGACCCAAATGGCCACCGTTTAGAACTGACTTATAACGATGTGCATGCTGAAGAAAAAATTGCAAAAATTACTGAAGAGATGAAAACTGAAATGCTAGAGGAATGGAGCAAAACCAAACGCGCTCCACACCACACTCATTTCTTACATGAAGAAGAGTTAGGAACCTAATTTTTAAAGAGCGCACAAAAAAATCGGCATTGATTAGAATTGTTTTAAGAGCAGTTCTATATCAATGCCGATTTATATTATTTAAAACCGCTAAATTTCTAGAAAATTGCGCTATAAATGAGAGCATAGTGATTTTAGAAAATTGTTGATTATTAAACATGTCAATTTCGCTAATAGAAAAAGGTGATTTCTATTTTTCACTAGGCTCAGGCATGATGTAAAACGCACCAATTTCAATTTATGTTTTGATCGTCACTGTTTAACAGCTGAAGTAAATTTATTAAGGGTATTTAAATGATTGAAGAAAAAGTATCTGGGGGGGTTCAATCACTTGAAGTCGGTTTATCTGTACTAAACGCCCTTTTAGAGCACAATCAACCTATTATTCTCAAAGATCTATCGAGCAAACTAGAAATGCATCCTGCCAAAGTGCATCGCTATCTGGTTAGCCTTATTCGCATGGAATATGCAAAACAGCTTGATGATGGGCAATATGCTTTAGGTGATCAGGCATGGCGCTTAGGTCTAAACTGTGTTCAGCATAGCGACACACTACAGCTGGTACAGCATTTAATTTACGACCTACAAAACAAAATTGGTTGCGGCATACAAATCAGTAAATGGTCTCCGAAAGGTCCTGTCGTGGTTCAATCAATTGAATCGAACCACCCTATTTCGATTGTCACTAAAGTCGGCTCGATTATGCCTTTAGTCAATTCTGCTGCGGGACGTTTATTTGCTTCTTATCTTCCAGAGCATTTTGTTCGCCCTTTAATGGAAGCTGAATGGCAAAAGCATCAAGAGCTTGGTCTAAACATCGCACCACAGAACTGGCAAGCGTTTACTGAGCTCAAGGAAACCATTCGCCAACAACAAATGTCGGCAGCGAAAGGTGACTTACTGACAGGAATTAATGCGGTGGGTTTACCTGTGTTTAACTCAAATCAAAGCATTGAGTTTTGTATTGTCGCACTGGATAGCGAAATGTTTTTACCAGTCGACCCTCACAGTAAAACGATTGAAATCTTGAAAAATGAAGTAAACCTCATCAATCAATATATTAAAAGCCGCTAATCAATAGGAATAAAAAAACCAAGAGGTCAAACTCTTGGTTTTTTTTAGATCAGGAATAAAGCTCAGCTTATTTATTTAGTTTCTAAAACACCACGGCGAATCTGGTCACGTTCAATCGACTCGAACAACGCTTTGAAGTTCCCCTCACCAAAGCCGTCATCATCTTTACGTTGAATAAATTCAAAGAAAACTGGACCAATCATATTTTGAGAGAAAATTTGCAATAACAGCTTTTTCTGACCGTCTTTAGTATTACCATCAAGCAGAATACCGCGTTGTTTTAATTCGTCAGTCGGTTCACCATGCTCAGGTAAACGATCTTCTAGCATTTCATAATACGTATTTGGTGGCGGAGTCATAAATTTCAGACCAAGGCCTTTTAACTTATCCCAAGTCGAGATTAAGTCATCACAAATAAATGCGATATGCTGAATACCTTCACCATTAAAATCAGCTAAGAATTCTGCAATTTGGCCATTTCCTTTGTCTGAGTCTTCATTTAAAGGAATACGGATCATACCGTCTGGCGCTGTTAATGCTTTAGACGTTAAGCCAGTATATTCACCTTTAATATCAAAGTAGCGAATTTCTTGGAAGTTAAAGATTTTTTCATAAAAGTTTGCCCAATACTCCATACGGCCTTTGTAGACGTTATGAGTTAAGTGGTCAATCTCGTTTAAGCCTGCACCTACTGGATGTCTTTCGGCATCATCATAGAAAACAAAGTCATTTTCATAAATATCACGGTCAACTAAAAAGATTGGCATGCCACCAATACCTTTAATTGCCGGAATGTTGAGCTCCATTGGCCCAACTTTTGAATACATTGGTTCAGCACCAAGCTCTACTGCTTTTTGGAAAGCTTTTGCTGCATCACGTGTTTTAAAACCCATCGCACAAGCAGATGGACCATGTTCATTAAAGAAGAATGAAGCATAAGATTCTGGCTGATAATTCAGGATAATATTGATATTTCCTTGACGCCATAAGTACGCTTCTTTCGATTTATGCTTGGCTACTTTTGAAAAGCCGATTGTTTCAAAAACTGGATCTAATTCATTTTCTTTTGAAACAAATTCAATAAATGCAAAACCGCATAATTCTAATGGGTTCTCTAAAATATCCATCTAGTTTCCCTCTGGTGATTACCTGTTCCGTTTATCTCTATTGCTGATCAATTCAGCTCCTTTCTCTATAGAATACGTATTTATTGGGTAGGTCTTTGAACCGTCAAAATGCCTTAACCCAACGCATCCTATGAGAAAAAAACGAGTCACTAAAACGAAGATATGATGGGCGTAAAGCCTTTGATGATTAATTTCCGTTCCATGTGGTGTTTGTTTTCCATACACACTGTCCTTTGTTATCTAAAAGTACGATTGAGATTTTTCAATAAACCCTTAAAAATCGTCTTTTCCTAAAAATCATTTATAGATTTATGGAGACCAACATCCTTGTTGGATCTCCAATGGCCATTTACCTTGAATTAGATGCTACTAAAAACAATTAAATTATGCAATACATAACTTAATTATGAATTACATAATTTTAGTAATCTTAAATTAAGCTATTTTAAAATTAATGGTCAGTTTTCAAATTTTGTTTATGATTCTTATAGACAGCCACACCATCCATTTGGTTCAGGAAAACTTATGATCTTAGTGAGCGCATGTTTAATTGGTGAACCTGTTCGATATGATGGTAAATCCTGTCCAAATACCCGACTTAAGCAGCTATTAATCAATAAAAAAGCCCAAGCATTATGCCCAGAGTTATTAGGGGGTTTTACTACACCTCGCTTACCCGCAGAGATTGTAGGAGGAACAGGTCAAGATGTACTTGATGGCAAAGCAAAAATTACCGATTCATCTGGTTTAGATGTGACTGATCTATATTTAAAAGGTGCTTATCGCACCCTAGAAGTTGCACAACAAATAAAAGCAAGTTGTGTGGTATTAAAAGAAAATAGTCCATCTTGCGGCAGTCAAAAAATTTATAACGGTACTTTTCAAGGCGAAAAAATTGTGGGAACTGGAATCACCACGGCACTGTTGCGGCGCCATGGTTTTGAAGTGATTTCTGAAAATGAAATTGAAGATTGGTTAGTAGAACATCCTCTTTAAGGTTGCGTTGATCTACCCAATCAAAACCCTCTTAATTGTTTTCTAAAACGGAAACATATGGCACTCATTAGACAAGCCACAAAATAACTTATGGCTGCCATCCACCAAAAACCATAAATTCCCATCGCAGAAATCGAGATATTCTGCCAATGCAGTCCTTTATAGGCCATCCACCAACCACCGCCCAATCCGAAGCATAAAATCACGACCAAGAAAATCAGCATTGGTAAAATCGAAACATCCCAACAGCGCAATAAAGAGGTCAATAACGTCATCAGGCCATCTAGAAAATGAGATAAACATACGATCAACAACAGTGATGCAGCCAAAATTTGTACGGCCAAATCATCTGAATAGAAGGTAACAATTAAGTCCCGTTCTAACCATAAACACAGGGAAAGAGTGCCACTCATTGCCATAATTACCCATATACTTTGTCTGGCAATTTTGTTTGCTTCTTCCATGTTACCGCTGCCCATAGATCGCGACACCAAAATGCTATAAGCCGAAGCAATTGATGAAGGAAAAATAAACATGAAGCCGCCAGTACTCGCGACAATTTGATGGGCTGCTGATACCACACTCCCAAAAGGCAAAATTAGAATAGCAACTGAACAAAATGCAACGACGTCCATCAACGCCATAATCGCAGTGGGTATCCCTATTTTTAAAATCATCCGCAGACTTTGTCGACGATCTTCAACTGACCGTTCTGGTTGCTCAATAAAGATGTATCCTTTCTCCAGAAAAAATAGGTAATAAACAGCCAACATAAACCACCGTACAATGAGAGTGGCTAACAAAGCCCCTATGGCACCGAGTGGTGGAATTGAAAATAAAGCGACACCATAAATCAAAAGATAGGACAAAATAATTTTAAAAATGAAGAAAATAATATCTGATACTAAAACCTTATGCGCATTTTCAGTGACCTGAGACAAAGCTGTAAATAAGCGCATCAGTAAATGCGCAGGTAAGATAAATACCAAAAGCCAAATACAGTTTTTAGTAATTGAAATGACATGTTCAGATGCGCCAAACAATTTTGGTAAATCACGGAACAAGTAAAGCAAACCAATACTCAGCAACGCTGAACCTAACATCAGCCAAATGCCTTGAATAAAAATTTGACGAATATGGGGTATGTCATGGCAACCATAAGCTTCCGAGAGCTTGAGGATCACACCTTGCAGAATACCCATCCCAATGACATAAACCACTGTATATAAAGATAAGGTCACCGATAATGCGGCGACATGGTCATTGCTAAAATGCCCTACATAAGCAATATCAATCAATCCACTTAAAACTAGAATTAAATTGCTTGAGAGCATGGGAATAAATAATTTAAAAATCTGGTTCATCAAAAAAAGCCTTATTTTTTTCTTTGCGATTTATGTTGATATTCACGTTATTTTTAGTGCATCAATTCAAAGCAAAAGACATACCAGTTCTAAATTCAGCTTCCCCTAAAATGTTCTTTAAATAAAAAAGCCAAACTATTCGTTTGGCCTTCTTTTGTAATGTATATTTTTCTACAGTTATTCTTGTTTGTGTTTACTTGCCCAATAAGTCGCAAGCGCAGGACCAGAAATATTATGCCAAAGACTGAAAATCGCGCTTGGTACTGCTGTAATCGGAGAAGCAGCAAAATGTACTGCTGCAAGTGCCACACCTAAACCTGAGTTTTGCATACCGACTTCTACCGCAATTGCTTTACTGTCTGCATAAGGCAATTTAAAGAAACGAGCTGCGGTAAAACCTAATAAATAACCAAACCCATTATGCAATATCACTACCGCCAAAATGAGTAAACCCGACTGTAAAATAGCTGCTTTGCTCCCACCAATAATGGCTGCCACAATCGCGACAATTGCAATCACTGAAACTAACGGCATAACTTGAATATAGGATTCGACCTGACGTTTAAGCCAAGTTCGCAAAATCAGACCAATCACAATAGGCACTAGCACCACCTGCAAAATCGAAATAAACATCGAAGCTGCATCTATCTTTAACCATTGGCTGGCTAGCAGATAGAAAATCGCAGGTGTTAGCACAGGCGCTAAAAGCGTAGATACCGATGTACAGGCCACTGATAAAGCCACATTGCCTTTAGCCATATAGGTAATTACGTTTGAAGCCGTTCCGCCTGGACAGCACCCCACCAAAATAACCCCGACTGCAATTTCAGGCGGTAAATTAAATAATTTACATAGAACATATGCTAAACCAGGCATCACCACAAACTGGGCAACCACCCCAATCAACACCGCTTTAGGGCTTTGCAATACCCCTTTAAAGTCATCAACGGTCATGGTCATTCCCATACCGAGCATAATAATCCCTAAGATCCATGGGATGTACGCTTTAAGCCAGACAAAAAACTCAGGTTGCCATAGCGCTAGAGCCGCAAAAACAATCACCCATAGCGCGAATGTTTTTTGAATAAATTGGGTAAAACGCAGGAATGCAGCCATATTTTCAATCCCTAAAAATAAAATATGAAAGTTAAAAACTAGAGCAATATACTTAGTGCTTACTCAACAGATCAGTCGATTGAATACGGACAACACCTTGTTGCTGCATGGTTTGCCACGCATTTTCTAATGAACCATTCAGATCAATACCTTTGCAAGCATCTTCAACCACTAAAGTTTTAAAACCTTGTTTTACTGCATCTAAAGCAGTCCATGCGACACAAAAATCCGTAGCAATTCCGACCACATAAACCGTATCAATGCCACGCTCTTTTAAGTATCCCGTTAAACCCGTCATTGTGGTGTGGTCTGCTTCCATAAAAGCCGAGTAGCTATCAATATGCGCATGAAAGCCCTTTCGGATAATCAGTTGAGCGGTCGGAATATTTAAATCAGGATGGAATTCGGCATCTTTGGTACCTTGTACGCAATGCTTAGGCCAAAGCACCTGCTGTCCATAGTCGAGTTCAATTGTTTCAAATGGCTGCTTACCCGAATGGTTTTGTGCAAAAGATATATGATTATCCGGATGCCAATCTTGGGTCAGAACGACATTTTCAAAACAACCGGCCAATTGGTTAATGGTTGGAATAATTGTATCGGCATCGGCAACTGCTAAGTTTCCACCCGGTGTAAAACCATTTTGTACATCAACTACGATTAAAGCCGCATTTTGGGGTTGTTTATTCATATTCATGTCATCTTCAATCCCAATCGGGAAAATTGCATTCTATCTTGCCATAAAAAAAGCCTATATTAAGTAAGGCCCAGTCGAATCAGGCTGTATTGTTATATTTACGGGTCTCTCTCAGCTGGCAATAATGAAAACACCCTATCTTTTCCTCAAGTTTACATCGCGATTATCCGTTAGGCGTATTGTTCTTATGCGTCTGATCAGTCATAATTTGCATAATTGTCATTCAACAATCTGTTATTGTTAGAACTGGACAATCAAAATACTGCAACCATCCCACATTTTGTTTTTCTTACCTCAGATTCGGATGGATAAATAGGATATTTTTAAAAATGACTCAGCAAGCACAGACCATTCAAGGCTCAATCGTCGCAATCGTCACACCCATGTTGAAAGACGGCGGTGTAGATTGGAAGGGTCTTGAGAAGCTGGTTGAGTGGCACATAGAACAAGGTACAAACAGTATTGTAGCCGTCGGTACAACCGGCGAAGCCTCAACATTGAGCATGGAAGAGCACACACAGGTTATTAAAGAAATTATTCGTGTAGCCAACAAACGTATTCCAATTATTGCCGGTACTGGTGCAAACTCAACCCGCGAAGCAATCGAATTAACTAAAGCTGCGAAAGATCTTGGCGCAGATGCTGCTTTACTTGTAACGCCATACTATAACAAGCCAACTCAAGAAGGCCTATTCCAACACTATAAAGCGATTGCTGAAGCTGTTGAATTACCGCTTATTCTCTATAACGTGCCTGGTCGTACTGGCGTAGATCTTTCAAACGACACAGCTGTACGTTTAGCAGAGATCTCGAATATTGTCGGTATTAAAGATGCGACGGGTGATGTCCCTCGTGGTAAAGCTTTAATTGAGGCGTTAAACGGCAAGATGGCTGTGTACTCAGGTGACGACGAGACAGCATGGGAACTTATGCTTCTCGGCGCTGATGGGAATATCTCGGTTACTGCAAATGTTGCCCCTAAAGCCATGAGCGAAGTATGTGCTGTTGCGATTGCCAAAGATGAGCAACAAGCGAAGGCGCTTAACAATAAGATTGCAAATTTACACAATATTCTATTTTGCGAATCAAACCCAATTCCTGTGAAATGGGCACTACATGAGATGGGACTGATTGATACTGGTATTCGTTTACCACTCACTCCTCTCGCTGAGCAATATCGCGAACCTCTCCGCAATGCCCTAAAAGATGCGGGAATTATTTAATAAGAGCAATTTATGATGCAATTACGTCTTGGTTTAGTCCTTGCAGTTTCAGCCTTAAGTTTAGCTGGTTGTAGTCGCTTCGCAATTAATAATCATTCTTTAGATTATAAAAATGCCAAGCAACTTGCCCCGCTTGAGTACCCTGCCGATGCAACTGTACGACCAGCGACACCTTTGTATCCTGCACCAACTGTAGAACAGCGCGCTATCGATAACGCACCGAAGTTTGAAAACAAGCGTGGCAACCGTTTTGAATTGCCACGCCCTGAACAAACGCAAGGTAACGCGACAGCAGATGCGTCTGCTCAAACGTCGACTGCCCTTGGACGTCCTCAGCTTGTGACTGACGGTAATAAGAACCCGTTATTAAAAGTTGATGGAAATACAGCCGAGATCTGGCAATACACTAAAGCAACTTTAAGTACTTTAAATTTCAACATCATCGCTCAAGGTAGTAATCAGGCGACGATTAAAGTAAATGACAATACTTATGTGCTTAAACTTACTGGTGTAGGTTCTAGTCATACTCTTGCTCTATTTAATGTAGATAACACTTTTGCAAGTCCAGATGTGGCTGCTGAAGTGTTAAACCAGATTTACCAAAATTGGCCAGCCTAGTCGTTTACTAGGCATTTTTTTTTTAAAAGGTTCCCTCATGTTAAAACAAACCTTGCTCTATACTGGTAAAGCAAAATCTGTATATGAAACAGACAATGCCGACCATCTGATTTTAGTCTTTCGTGATGATGCCTCTGCGTTCAACGGCGAAAAAATCGAACAACTAGATCGTAAAGGCAAGGTGAACAACCGTTTTAACGCCTTCATCATGGAAAAACTTGCTGCTGCGGGTATTGAAACGCATTTTGAAAAATTGCTTTCTCCAACTGAAGTGCTTGTTAAAAAACTTCAAATGATTCCAGTTGAATGTGTAATTCGTAACTACGCAGCTGGTTCTCTATGCCGTCGCTTAGGTGTAGAAGAAGGTAAAGAGTTAACTCCTCCTACATTTGAATTGTTCTATAAAGATGACGGTCTAGGCGACCCAATGGTTAACGAATCTCAAGCGATTGCTTTAGGTTGGGCGACTGCTGAACAGTTAGAACAAATGAAAGTTTTAACTTATAAAGTAAACGATGTATTAAAAGCATTGTTTGCAGAAGGCAACATGATTTTGGTGGACTTCAAGCTTGAATTCGGTGTTTTCCATGACCGCATCGTGCTTGGTGATGAGTTCTCTCCAGACGGCTGCCGTTTATGGGATAAAGACTCTAAGAAGAAACTCGACAAAGACCGTTTCCGTCAAGGTTTAGGCGGTGTTGTTGAAGCTTATGAAGAAGTTGCTGCTCGTTTAGGCGTAGATTTATCTGACATCTAATCAGTAAAACTTCAAAAAAACCGGGCTAAAGCCCGGTTTTTTATGTTCAACGTTCTACAAGCCAAATAATAT
>NZ_JABVBF010000065.1 GCF_013344765.1 Acinetobacter lactucae | reverse complement strand
ACTTTTCGTTACTTTTTATCTAATTGAAATTTAGGGGTTTTAAAATTATAAGTCATTTCTTGATAACGTAATATAACAAAGATAAGCTGGGATTATAGTTTAGCTGAAGTATGGTAATTTATATCTCACTAAAGGAGAATAGAAATGCCTGTTGTAGTGAAAGAAAGATTATTAGACTTATTACAAGATAATCAACAAAACTATTACGAATTGTTTGTTTTTTTCCTTGATTCTGATATTTCTAGTTTTGAAAAAGAAAAGAAAGCAAGAGATTTTCTTAACAAAGAAATAGATCAAAAGGAAATTGATTTTCCTACAACTATAAAAACGATTAAAGAATGGTGTAAAAATGACAATAAAAAAAATTGTGAGTTATTTCAGACTTATCTTAATCGTAGGCAAAACGGGGGCGAAAGAGAGTACTTCCAAAATGTCGGTCAAGCCTTCGAATTTTTAATTAAAGTCTCTCCAACAAAAAAAGTAGATGGCGCATGGCTATATAGTTCAATTCGTTACTGGAATGATCCAGTATTCCATGATCTTATTATTACCTATCTTGAGGAGCTAGGATTAGGCGAGCCAAAAGCAAATCATGTCTGTATCTATGATGACTTGCTACGTAGTCTCGGGCTCGATAGTTTTGATCTGCTATTAGAAGATGAATATTATCATAATGCAGTGATTCAGCTGGCACTTGGTTATGCTCCGCCTGAATTTATTCCAGAAATCGTCGGCTTTAATTTAGGCTATGAGCAATTACCACTTCATTTACTTATTAGTAATTATGAGCTTGCAGAACTAGGTATTGATTCTAAATATTTTAATTTGCACATCACTATCGATAACATTGATAACGGACATGCAGATAAAGCAATTAAAGTTATAGAAAATATTTATGATAAATATAGAGATAAAGAACTTTTCTTTAATAAATTGAGGCGCGGTTTTGCGCTTAATAGCCATGGTGTCTCATCTTCTAAAATTATTCAAAACTTAAGTCTTGAAGATTTAGTTCTTAAAATTTTAAAAAGAAAAGCGCTCGTGGGGCAGCTCATTCATAATGAAACAAGACAATTTGGATGTAAAACCATTAATCAATGGTTATCAAATCCAGAAGACATTAATAGGCTGATTACACATCTCATTGATCATAAATGGATTAAATTTAATAGTGACCCCGAACAGAGCGTGTTCTGGCGAATGATTAATAAAGAAAATGGAAAAATGTTTGGGGTATTTAACCCTGTAGAACGTCAAATTATTCATGACTGGATGGCTGGTAGTGACCATTCTTCTAACTTTTTAGCTTATAGCAGAGAGCTAAAAAATAGCCAGCGAATTCAAGATTATCTCTTTAGCTATATTTCTGATGGCGAACTGGATGCACTGCAAGAACGTATAGGTCAGACTCCCGATCTTGCCGTAAAGATAAGTAAGTTGATTCCGTTTTTGGCCCCAGATTCACATCATAAAAGTATTGGACTTTGGAGCACACGTAAATATGTCGAGCTCCTTTTTCCATATTTAAGTTCCTTTAACAAAAACTAACCCATGAAGTTTTTCTAATTCACCCCACGTTTAACTTTAAAAACATAGGTAATGAACATGACTGATAATGTTAAATCAACAAATAAAACAAGTGAAATGGCTGGTGCTGACGCTGCAAATAAAGCCAATACTACCCAAAAAACTGAACAATTAGACTCAGTCAGAGATGATGCAACCAATGAGGCATTAACCACAAACCAAGGCGTTAAAATAGCGGATAACGAGAATAGCTTAAGAGCAGGTATTCGTGGTTCGACGCTATTAGAAGATTTTATTTTACGCGAGAAGATTACTCATTTTGACCACGAGCGTATTCCTGAACGTATTGTGCATGCGCGTGGTGTCGGTGCACATGGTTACTTTCAAGCCTATGAAGGAAATGAGCGTTTAACAAAAGCGGGATTTTTAACTGATCCAAGCATTCAGACACCAATTTTTGTACGTTTCTCAACTGTGCAAGGACCACGTGGCTCTGCTGATACGGTTCGTGATATCCGTGGTTTCGCAATTAAGTTTTATACCCAAGAAGGTAATTTCGATTTAGTGGGTAACAATGCACCTGTATTTTTTGTACAAGATGGTATTAAGTTTCCAGACTTCGTGCATGCCGTAAAACCTGAACCAGATACAGAAATGCCAACTGGGGCAAGTGCACATGATACTTTTTGGGATTTTGTGTCTTTAGTGCCTGAATCAGCCCACGCAGTAATTTGGGCAATGTCAGATCGTGCTATTCCACGTAATCTACGCTCAATTCAGGGCTTTGGTGTTCATACCTTCCGTCTCATTAATGCACAAGGAAAATCACATTTTGTGAAATTCCACTGGACACCTAAACAAGGCTTAAGTGCTTTAGTGTGGGATGAAGCTCAAAAACTTGCAGGTAAAGATCCGGATTTCCACCGTCGTGATCTTTATGAAGCGATTGAGAATGGGGTTTATCCAGAATGGGAATTGGGTGTGCAAATTGTCGAAGAAGAAGATGAAATGAACTTTGACTTCGATTTGTTAGATCCAACAAAAATTATTCCTGAAGAGTTGGTTCCAGTGACACCAATTGGCCGATTTGTTTTGAACCGCAATGTAGATAATTTCTTTGCAGAAACAGAGCAGGTGGCTTTCTGTCCGGGACACATTGTGCCAGGGATCGATTTTACAAATGACCCACTTTTACAAGCACGTCTATTTTCGTACACCGATACGCAATTAAGTCGTTTAGGTGGGCCAAACTTCCATCAAATCCCGATCAATAAACCTGTATGTCCATTCCACAATAATCAACGTGATGGTATTCACCAACATACCATTCACAAAGGTCAGGCTTCATATCAACCAAACTCAATTGATAATGATTGGCCAGCAGAAACACCACCCGCAGCTTCAAATGGTGGCTTTGAAAGCTATCCTGAAAAGATTAGCGGACATAAACTTCGTCAAAGAAGTGAAACTTTTTCCGATCACTTTTCACAACCACGCCTTTACTACAAGAGTCTTGCCCCGCATGAGCAAAAGCACGTGGTCGACGCCTATACTTTTGAGCTAAGTAAAGTGCAACGAAAACACATCCGTGAGCGCCAAGTTCAACAAATTTTGGCAAATATTGATCTTGATTTAGCTCGACAAGTAGGCGCTAATTTAGGAATTGAAGTGCCTGATTTAACGCTCGATTATAAGAAAACTACAGTTGAAAAATCGGCTAAATTATCTTTCTTGGCTTTTCCACCACAAGATATTCAAGGTCGAAAAGTTGCTGTACTCATCCATAATTTAGTGAAATCTGATGAGTTGGAGGTGATGAAAAAATGGGCAATTAAAGAAGGTGTGACTCTTCATTTATTAGCGCCAAGCTTAGCTCCTGTAAAAGATCATCAAGACAAAACTATTACGGCTGATGGTATGCAAATGGCTGAACCTTCGATTGCGTATGATGCCGTGATTATTCCTGATGGCGATAACTTAAATGCCGTGCTGCAAGATGGCGTAGCGCGCCACTATGTACTCGAAGCTTACAAGCATTTAAAGCCAATTGCGTTTTTAGGGAATAAATCTGATTTGCTCGAACCGCTAGGTTTAGTTGCCGATGAAGGTACTTTAGCTGAAGATGAATTCCAGCCTATTGCTGAAAAATTCAAAAAACTGATCATGGCTCATCGTGTTTGGTCACGAGAACAAATAGCTACCCAGATACCAGCTTAAATTTCAGGGCACTTCGTTTAAAACAAAGGAGGCTTTTGCCTCCTTTGTTTTTTAGCTTAGTTACTGTATTTACTGAGGGAGAGGTTGCAGGCCTTTTACAATATCAAGGTATTCAGACCCGTTTAACCAAAAAGATTTTTTCAAGAACAGTGTCGTCATAATACTTTCGGCTGCTTCGCTATCCGGATTTTCACAAAATAATCCATAGCTTTCACCTAAAACCGCATCATTTTCAATCAGGCGGATATAGTAAGCATGTTGCTCGTTTGCATAACCTAAAACCGCATCACGTTGATTTTTCATTTCGCATGTCTCCATACCAAAAAACTGAATTTAACCAGAATGTTAAGTGTTCAGAATCTCATTTGATAAAAATCAAAAACAGTCAGCGATAACGACTATTCCGAAATAGGTTTTGATTTTCTTCAAATTGCCATTTTGGTTAAAACATCCCTGTTAAAAGCAAAATGGATTAAAATCTGATCATGAGATTTATTGTTATGCAAAAAAAATATTTCGTCAACTTGAAAATGTAACTTTTTCAAGTTACATTGTTTGTGTAGGATTTGAACAGTGAAGAGGGAGGCGATATGCCAAAGAAAAAAGAGTTCGAGCATGGCGGTGTACGAGAAAATGCCGGACGTAAAGCACAGTTCAATGAACCCACCAAAGTGATTCGTGTTCCCGAGTCTCAAGTTAACTTTATCAAAAATTGGTTACTGAATAATGTCAAAACCAATAACTTGACTGACTTTAACTCAAAACTTAATGTTCAACCAGTGCATCCGAACAACGATAAAATTTATCATATTCCTTTAGCAACAGAACGTGTTGCAGCAGGTTTTCCTTCGCCTGCACAAGATGATATCGAACAAGCACTCGATTTAAATGAATATTTAATTAGAAATGAAAATGCCACGTTTATTGTCAAAGCGAACTCTTTGTCAATGTTAGATGCGGGAATTGATATTGATGATCCACTTATTGTGGACCGCAGTATTCCCGCCAAATCGGGCGATATTGTAATTGCACTCATCGACAATGATTTCACAGTTAAGCGCTTAATGATTGATAGTCAATTTCAGCCACCTAAAGTTTGGCTAAAAGCTGAAAACCCTGATTATCAAAATATTTATATTGAAGAGGGGCAGGAATTGGTGATTTGGGGAGTGGTGACTTATAACCTCAAACGAATGAGATAAATTTTTCCCATATTTATTATTCAAGTTACTGACCTGAAATGGAGGCCAGTAACTTTTGTTGAATGACTTTTAAATTTGCCCAATCAATAAGCACGTTGCGATAGCAACCATCAAACCACCTGAAAAACGGCCCACTAACTGTGCTGCTTGTGGTCTGGTTTTCAAAATAGCCTCTGAACCATAACCCACCATTAAGTAAATAATTGCGCAGCTAATCATGTGGACAATACCAAAGGCAAGAATCTGTGTCGTTACGGGCCATGAAGCAGTAGTGTCAATAAATTGAGGAAGCAGGGCTAAAAAGAGTAAAAAAACTTTTGGGTTTAAGCCACTCACATAAACACCTTTGGTTGCCCAGCTCAACCATGACTGAGCTTTTTCAGAATCGGATTCGTTGGGAGTAGGAGGGGTAAGTAATAAGTTTATTCCCATCCATAACAAATAAGCAGAACCCGCGACCGTGAGGATCATCAGAGCAGTTGGATTATTTGCTACAAGCAGACCAACACCCGCCGCTACCAATAAAATCGTAATCAAGTGCCCAAATAGCATACCTGCAACGGCGGGTACAACGACTTTTCCCTTAATTCCTGCCGAAATGGCATAGGCCCAGTCTGCCCCTGGCGTAATAATAAAAAGAATGGAGACACTCCAAAATGCAATAAAAATGTTAAAAGCCATATGCTTCTCTCGGCAAACTATTTTCCAAAGGTTTCGCTCGTGATTTAGAAAAAATCCCTATTTATTCGAGCTTGTTGAAAATAATATGCTCATGTATTTAGAATGTGCTTTTAAATGTTTGCTCATATCACACTCATTTGGGGTAAATTTTTCTAAATGGATCGCACAGATAAAAAGATTCTTGCTGAATTGCAATTAAATGGCCGATTATCTATCACCGAGTTGGCAGAAAAAGTCGGTTTGAGCATTTCACCTTGTCATAGACGAGTGAAGGCTTTAGAAGAGTCGGGAGCCATCAAAGGCTATCGGGCAGAACTCGACCCAAACTTAGTGGGATTTGAATTTTCAGCGATTGTTTTTATTACGCTTAAAGAGGGCGATAAACAGGCAGTCGAGAAGTTTGAAAATGCCGTAATTGATATTCCACAAATTATTCAGGCCCAACGTTTGTTTGGTGAGCCAGACTATTTGCTGCATGTGGTGGCTAAAGATTTACCTGCTTTTCAGCGTTTGTATGATGAAAAGCTATCTGCTATTCCAAGTGTACAACGGCTCATCTCAACCATTGTGATGAAAGATGTGGTGCCTGAACGTTTATTTCCGATTGGCTAAATCATCAGATATAAAAAAAGAAGCTTTAAAGCTTCTTTTTTAGTTGGTAAGAGAGTTAAGCGTCGAGTGTTTTACACAAAGAACAGATCGTGCCGTTATGTTTGTGAGAGAACATAATATCTGGACGCTCATAACCTTGCTCACATACGCGGCAGTGATAAACTGTAGCGACAGGAGTTCCTTCAGCATCGTAACGCGGTTCTTTGATACCGTCATCGTGTGACTTGATGTAGTATTTTCCTTTGGTTAATAAGCCCATGATTGGTGTTAATACAAAGGCAAGTACAAGTGCGATAAGCGGTGAGTAAGGTGCTAAGAAGCTACCTAGTAAGCCGAAGAATGCTGCAATTGATAAGCCTGCTGATACAAGGAATGCAACCATACCGACAGGGTTTACGTTGTAGAGCATGTCACGGCGATATTCCGGTTCTTTTGGTGAAAGTTTTAAAACATATTTGTTGATTGAAATGTCTGTTGCAACAACTACAACCCAAGCAATCGCAAAGTTTGAATAGAACCCTAAGATTTTACCCAGTACCGCAAACATGTTGCCTTCCATCAAAGCAAGCGCAATTGCCAAGTTCACCATCACAAAGACAATACGGCCCGGATAATGTTTGCTAATACGAGTGTAGGCACTTGTCCATGCAAGGGAACCAGAGTAAGCATTGGTCACATTAATTTTAATTTGAGAAATAACCACCAAAATCACTGCAAGTGTTAAAGCAGCCCAACCTGGAAGCATGTCATGAAACGCTGCATTAAACTGTTGAACAGGCTCAGTGCTGTTTACGCCTGGTATTTTAGTGAGTAAATAGAACCCTAAAAATGCCCCAATAATTTGTTTAATTGCGCCTAAAATCACCCAACCCGGACCCGCTGAAATTACGGCTGCCCACCATGCTTTGCTATTTTCTTTTGTTTTAGCAGGCATGAAACGTAAGTAATCAATTTGCTCACCAATTTGCATGATTAGCGATAAACAAATACCCGCACCTAACATGATTGCTGCCATGTCTACAGTTGCAAAACCTTCTTTACCTGTAAAAGTAGCAAATTGGCTGACTAAGGCAGGTTCTTGGTAAATTAGATAGGCCACTGGACCAATCATCAGAACGAGCCAAAGCGGGGTAGTCCAGACTTGTAATTTACTTAAAGCTTTCATGCCGTAAATGACGAGTGGAATGACCATCACAGTTGAGATGAGATAGCCGGCCCAAAGCGGAATACCTAAACCGAGCAATAACCCTTGCGCCATGATTGAACCTTCAAGGGCAAAGAAAATAAAGGTGAAACTGGCGAAAATGATACTGGTCAGGACCGAACCGATATAACCAAAACCTGCACCGCGGGTAATCAAGTCAAGGTCGATGTTATAGCGAGCTGCGTAGTAGGCTAAAGGAATGCCGGTTAAGAAGATAATAATCGCTGCAAATAAAATGGAGAAAACAGCATTGGTTGTTCCGTAAGACATACCAATACTGGCGCCAATAGAAAAGTCAGCAAGATAGGCAATACCACCAAGTGCAGTAATAGCAACAACTTTGGGACTCCAGCGCCGAAAGCTGTGTGGAGCATAACGTAAAGTATAATCTTCTAAGGTTTCATTCACTGCTTTTTGTGAATCTGTACCTTGCACAGTGTCCAGATTTGGATGTTCAGATACACTCATAACATCAATCTCCCAATCATTTTCGGTCAATCAACACAAATATTGATCATTGTTTTTTGATGGTTTTGAGTGTGTGATTTTTGGGGAAAATTGAAAATACGTTATTTTGCGTATATGTGCGTATTCGAGAAAATCGCCATGATAAATGACTTTTGGCATAAGGATTGCTGAGTTTAATACAGCCACATGCCAAACATGAGTGTTATGTCAGATATTTCACGTCCCCAAAAAGCGCCACAACGTGTGATCAAAACACGTCGTGAATATAATATTTGGGTGGCAGATGAAAGTATCGAAGATTATGCGCTCCGCTATGCACCCACCTCAGTAAGAAAATGGTCGCCTTGGACGGTAACCAATACCGCAATCTCGACAGTCAGCTTTTTGGCGATGGAAGCCATTGGGGCAACCATGCTTTGGCAATATGGCTTTAGCAATGCGTTATGGGCAGCAATTGTCGTATGTACCATCATATTTTTGACCAGTTGGCCGATTAGTTATTACGCTGCAAAATATAATGTAGACGTCGATTTGCTTACTCGTGGTGCAGGTTTTGGCTATATTGGCTCGACCATTACGTCTCTGATTTATGCCAGCTTTACCTTTATTTTGCTTGCGTTTGAAGCCGCAATTATGGCGATGGCACTTGAACTTGCCTTAGGTATTCCACAAGTTATTGGTTACTTAATTTCTGCATTAGTGATTTTGCCTTTAGTGGTCAAAGGCATTGGTTTTATTAATAAAGTTCAGGCGATCACACAACCAATCTGGCTCTTATTACTGTTATTACCGTGGTTTTTTGTACTTTGGAAACAGCCACAAATTTTAAGTAGTAGCCTGCATTTTGTTGGTGCGGTTTCAAATTCAACAGACTTTAACCTGTATTACTTTGGTGCGGCGTGCACTCTTATTTTTTCATTTGTGATCCAAATTGGTGAGCAAGCCGACTATTTACGCTTTTTACCGCAAAAAGAAAAGAACAGAACCGCATGGCGTTTTGCCGTTTTTTTAGGTGGCCCATCTTGGATTATTTTCGGATTTCTAAAAGTTTTGATGGGCATGTTGCTGATGGTGTTGGCTTTTCAGCTGTTTATTCCTGTCTCTGAACTAGACAATCCGACTTATCTGTATTGGATTGCCTATCAGCAATTTATTCCAAATCCGCAGCTTGCTTTAATTCTCACTTTAGCACTGGTTTGCTTGGCGCAAATTAAAATTAATATGACCAATGCCTATGCTGGTTCATTGGCATGGTCAAACTTTTTTGCCCGTTTAACTCATAGTCATCCGGGGCGAATTGTCTGGCTTCTTTTTAACGTTTTTATTGCTATTGTTTTGATGGAAATGGGGGTTAGCCATGCGGTTGAACGTATTTTGGGGTTATATAGCAATATTGCTTTGGCATGGATTGGGGCTGTCGTTGCCGATTTAATTATCTGTAAGCCTTTAGGTCTAAGTCCAAAAGGAATCGAATTTCGCCGTGCTTATTTATATGACATTAATCCCGTAGGTGTGGGTGCTTTACTGATTGCTTCAGTGTTATCGATGCTAAGCTATTTGGGCTTTTTCGGGCTCATGGCAAAAGGATTGGCAAGTTTTATTGCCTTGGGGAGTGCGGTTTTATGCGTGCCTGTTATTGCTTACTTAACCAAAGGCAAATATTACATTGCACGTCAGCCTGAAAAAATTCAGGCGACGTCGGTTGCTAACTGTGTCGTGTGTGAACGGGACTATGAACTTGCTGATATGGCGGGCTGCCCAGCCTATAACGGTACGATTTGCTCTTTATGCTGTTCACTTGAAGCACGCTGCCACGATTTATGTAAACCTGATGCACGCTGGTCAGTACAACTCAAAAAAGCCATTTGGCACTATTTACCAGAACGTTGGGCTAGTCGTTTAAATAGCAGGGTCAGTTTATATTTATTACTGACTTTAGGGCTGTCTATTGTTTTGGCAGTGAGTTTAAGTCTGGTTTATATCCAAGAAAAAACCTATTTAGAAACAATCAATGCGGCAGCCGTTCCTCAGTTATTTACACTGTTTGTCAAAATTTACACCATTTTATTTTTATTGATGAGTGTTGCTGCATGGTGGTTAGTGTTAAACGATGAAAGCCGCCGTAATGCTGAAATTGAAACACATCAGCAAACAGCATTATTGATTGATGAAATTGCTGCCCATGAAGTCACTTCAAAAGACTTACAAGACGCTAGAATAGCAGCAGAACGGGCAAATGATGCCAAAAGCCGTTATGTCATTGGCATTAGCCACGAACTAAGAACACCTCTAAATAGTATTTTGGGCTATAGCCAATTACTTCAAAAACAAGAGCAGCTTTCAGAACAAGGTAAAATGGCGCTCGGTGTGATTAGCCGCAGTGGTCAACATCTGACTTCACTGATTGACGGTTTACTAGATTTAGCACGAATCGAAACAGGTAAAATTTCTTTAAATGTAGTGGATGTTCATTTCCCAAATTTCATAGAACAAATTATTCAAATGTTTCAGCCACAGTTTGAACAGAAGAATTTACAGTTTATTTATGAAATTGGAGAGAATCTACCACACTATGTCCGTACCGACAAAAAACGCCTAGAGCAAGTGCTCATCAATTTACTGGGCAATGCTTTAAAGTTTACGACGAGCGGAACAATTACTTTGAAAGTCGAGTACCGCTTCCAAACAGCTTATTTTGAAATTAGAGATACGGGCTGTGGTATTGCCGAGGCAGATTTAGAGCGAATCTTTAATCCGTTTGAACGGGGCAGTAATGTAGTACAAGGCGGATTTACTGGAACAGGGCTTGGGCTTCCAATTGTAAAATTATTGGTCGATTTACTGGGTGGCCAGCTATCTGTGACTAGTCAACTCAATCAGGGTTCACAATTTAAGATTAAGTTTTATTTACCTTCAAAAGAAGTAGTGCATCCGATTTCTAATGTTTACTCCAACCAAATTACAGGCTATCAAGGCGAACGAAAACGAATTTTGGTTGTCGATAATGAAGCGGTGGATCGAGGCCTAGTTGCTAATTTTCTCAAACCTTTAGGATTTATGATTGAAGAAGCCGAGTCGGGCATTGACTGTTTAAGAAGAGTACCTATTTTTCAACCTAACCTGATTTTGATGGATTTAAATATGCCTTTGATGGGCGGTTGGGAAACTGCACGATTATTGCGTCAGAATAATATTACCAATGTGCCGATCTTAATTATTTCAGCGAATGCAGGCGAGCGTGAAGTCAATCCACAAGATGCAGTCTTAAGTGAAGACTTTATGTTAAAACCAATCGACCTCAATTTGTTGCTGAGTAAAATTGGGGACAAATTAGGTTTGGTATGGATTGATTCTAAATCAGATGCAATACTTGAAAATAATGAAGTTCAAGCACTTGATATAAACGTGTTTAAGCAAGAGCAAAGCGCTGTTCATACGCCACTCCAACAACTGGAAAATAATGATCTGCTCGATTTACCGCAAAGCTTGCAACAGTTAAATGATTTAATTGGACAGGGCTATATTCGTGGAATTCAACAGACTTTAACGCAATGTCGTCAAAATTTTCCTGAGCATGATGAGTTATGGGAACAGGTTGAACAGGCTATTCAAAAGTTTGATTTAAAACACGCGCAACGATTGATTCAGGATAAGCAATGAGTACGCAACATGTTTCTTTTCAGCAGGCTTCAATAACTGAGCAGGCTGTTATTCTGATTGTGGATGATGTACCGGAAAACTTGGGTTTGCTACATGAAAGTCTGGATCAGGCAGGTTATCGCGTGCTTGTCACAACGGATGGGTTAAGTGCAATTGAAATCGCGCACCGATGCTTACCCGATATGATTTTACTCGATGGCAATATGCCACATATGGATGGTTTTGAAAGTTGCATACAGCTTAAAGCGAGTCCAATTACGCAGTTTATTCCCGTTATATTTATGACAGGCTTGTCGGAAACAGAGCATATTGTGCGTGGTTTTCAGGTCGGCGGGGTGGACTATGTAACCAAGCCACTGAATATTGAAGAAGTATTAGCGAGGGTAAAAACACATTTGGCACATGCCAAACTATTGCAACAACAAAAACAGGTGATTGATGCAACGGAAACAGCAATTCTTGCGTTAGATGTTCACGGTAAAATTGTGTGGAAAACTCAAAAAGCCAGTGATTTACTAAACCAATATTTACCTGAATTAGAGGGTTTTGAGGCAGGCTTAAAAGCTTGGTTTTCAGACTTAGAGCAAGAAAAAGACCCCAAAAAATTAACCAGCTGTTCTTATTCGACACCATCTCAGCAATTACAGCTTTTATTGCTCACGCCGTGGGAAACTGAACCAAGTGTGGCAAAAAACTATCTCATACAGATAAAAACATCTACGCCAGCTTTGGAAATGGCTGATATTTTGAAATACTGTCCTCAGTTGACTCAACGTGAGGCAGAAGTCATGCACTGGTTGTTGTTAGGGAAAACCAATAAAGATATTGCAGAAATTTTGGAGCTTAGTCCACGGACGGTAAACAAGCATTTAGAGCATGTTTTTGAAAAACTTTGTGTTGAAAATCGAACTGCTGCTGTGGTGCACATTAATAGTCTGGTGCAAGAGTTTCATTAAGTTAATTAAAAAAGCTAGAGGCCCCATCGAGCCTCTATTATTTTTCTTACTTCAAGTTCTGTTTAAAGAAACTGGTTAATTTATTAAATGGAATGAGATCGACCCGATCATATAAATCAACATGTCCAGCGCCTTTAACGTAGTAAAGTTCTTTAGGTTGGCCTGCGAGTTTATAAGCTTCCTCACTAAACTCTTTTGAATGGGCCTGATCACCTGTAATAAACAACATCGGACGTGGTGAAATCGTTTCAATGTCGTTAAATGGGTAGAAGTTTAAAAATTTGACATTACTTGTGAGAGTTGGGTGGGTCGTAAGCTCTCTCGATGAGCCTTTAGGCGTATATTCTCCGCGTGAAGTACGATAAAAGTCATAAAACTCGCGTTGAATAGGGTGTGTATCTGCTGTTAGCTCATGCGTAGTCCCGCTGGTATATTTGGTTTCACCACCTTTAAATTCAACATAACGCTGTGCAGCGGCTTCTGCAATAATTTGCTTTCTTTGCTCTACGGTTTGTGAGTGACGTAAGCCATTGCGGTTTGCTGCTCCCATATCATACATACTGACAGTTGCTATGGCCTTCATACGAGGATCAATTTTCGCTGCACTAATGACAAAACTCCCGCTTCCACAAATACCTAATACACCAATATTATTAGGATCAATGAAAGATTGTGTTCCCAAATAATCTAAAGCGGCACTAAACGCTTCTGCATAAATGTCTGGTGCAACCACATTTCTTGGTTGGCCCGCGCTTTCACCCCAAAATGATTGATCAATTGCTAAGGTTACAAAACCTTGTTCAGCCAATTTCTGTGCATATAGCATAGAGCTTTGTTCTTTCACGGCTCCCATTGGGTGACCAATTACAATAGCAGGCGCTTTAACCTTTTTATTTAGGTTTTTGGGAATAACCAGATTACCAACTATTTCCATGTTGTATTGATTTTTAAAAGTGACTTTTTGAATAGTCACTTGCTGACTTTGATAGAAGTTATTTGCACCATTAGACATATCGGCCGCCATACCAGAAGTTGAAGAAAATAGACCAATAGTTGCTGCACAAATTGCAGCCGCTGTATGGGTTTTAAGCTTTTTAAATAAGGGAGATGTAGTCATAGATACCTCAATAAAACTATTTAAAGGGGGGATTAATTCATGCTTATTTGATTTGGGAAATTGAAATTTTGATGGGTTGGTTCTGCTTAAATTGTTGAGGAATTACATCAAGTTTCCCAAGAAAAATGAGGCCATTCGCGTAACCAACAGGTGAATCTTTATAGAAAAAAGCCAGATTGCCCCACGGAGCATAATAGGTAAGATCACCCGCTTTTCCTGCATAGCCATTGGGTGCATTTTGTGTAGTTAGCTTGGCGGGTAGGTCGGCTATTTTTTCAGTAGAGTCATAATCTTTAAGTGTTAATGTCAGTGGAAGCTGTTTGGCAAAATCTTCAACAGTAGGTGACATGGCTAATGTGGCAAATAGCGGTTGCTGTGTTCCATCAATATCAATACGGATTTTCATTATGGATAACCTTTGTTGATTTTTACCTTGAGGCTTTATTGCATAAGAAGCGGAAGTCACTGAGAACAAAACACATAGGCTGACTAAGCCTTTAAAAAACCTATGATTAGCCATATCAAATCACCTCACTTCTTTAAGAAAAAAGCATATAAGTGCAATGAAGCTATTTATTCTTTAACGTAAAGATATGAGTGGAATTTATTAATTTTTTACATTAATAAAAATGACTCATAATCATCGCCTCAGTTTATTTAAATCTTCATGTTTACTGCTTGATATGGATTTTAACGAATCTTCTTTTTAATAATTAGTCTAAAAAACAAACATGGACTTATGAGTAATATTCATGAATAGTTTTATCCTTTATAATGAGGTTGACTCCCCAATAAGAGATAAAGCAGATGATAAATAAAGAAAACTATAATGATCTTTATGCTTTTTTAATGGTGGCTCGAGAAGGGAGTTTTACGAAGGCTGCTGGGAAAATGGGAATTTCGCAGTCTGCACTAAGCCATACCATTCGCGGTTTAGAAGAGCGTTTAGGCATGTTGCTACTGACCCGAACCACTCGTAGTGTTTCACCAACAGCAGCAGGTGAAAGGTTAAAGCAAACCATTAGCGCTAGCTTTGACCAGATTGATAATGAATTATCGCTTTTAACATCATTTCGAGACCAACCCGCTGGTACAGTTCGAATTAATGCCAGTAGCCATGCAATACGGGAAGTATTGATTCCAAAACTTAAAAAGATTACAGGTGAGTATCCAGATGTACAAGTTGAACTAACGGCTAATAGTGGGATGGTCGATATTGTTGCTGAGCGGTTTGATGCAGGCGTTCGTTTCGGAAGCCGTGTGGCTGATGGGATGATTGCGGTACGTATTAGCCCAGATGTCAAAATGGCGGTGATTGCAACGCCACAATATTTTGAAAAATATGGAATTCCACAAACACCGAAAGATTTATTGAGTCATCAATGTATTGGCTTTCGTTTAACGACTCAAGGCAGTGTTTACGCATGGGAATTTGTCAAAGATGGTCAAGAGTCAAAAATCAAAATTCAGGGGCAATGGATATTTAATGAAAGCTACGATATCGTCGAGGCGGTTAGAGCTGGACTTGGACTTGCTTATATTCCCGAAGATTTGATTCGAGAAGATTTAAAAGAGGGGAAGCTTGTGCAGGTCTTAAAAGATTATAGTATCCAGTTTCCCGGATACCATTTGTACTACCCACATCGCAGACAACTTTCACCTGCGTTACGATTGGTTATTGATGTGTTGCGTGAGTAGCACTACGCCATGTAAGAAAAGCAGTGATAGACCCTAACAATAAGATAATAGCGCTCAGATAAAATGTCGCGGTATAGCCATGTGAGTCATATAACACGCCGCCTAACATTGCTCCCAAAGTAATTGCAAACTGAATAATGGCAACCATTAAACCGCCACCAACCTCAGTATCTTGATGTAGTGTTTGGGCAAGCCATGTGTTCCATGCGACAGGTGCCGAAGTTCCAATAAAGCCCCATAAACCCATTAATATTGCGACCAACCACAAATGCTGACCACCAAGTACGAAGGCATAAGCAATGCTTGCCATCATTAAAGGAATAAGAATCAGATAACGATAAACATGTTGGTGGAGAATTAAACTAATTACAAATGTACCCACTAAACCTGCTAAACCCAATATTAATAATAAAATGGATAGCATTGTCGCATCGACATGAGTAACGGTTTCTAGAAATGGGCGTAGATAGGTAAATAGCGCAAATTGGCCCATAAAGAGTAATAAAATTCCGGTCATCCCATAAAGTACAATTGGGCGTTTTAGTAAACCAAATGGATTTTTAGATTTCTCAACTGACAATATTGCAGGAAGAGAAGGCATACTTTTAAATTGCCAAATAAGTGCAACAATCGCGATGGGTACAATACAGAAAAAAGCACCACGCCAGCCAATAATTGAACCCAAAAAACTTCCTAATGGTGCTGCAATTGTGGTGGATAGAGCATTTCCGCCATTTAATAAACCGAGTGCTTTAGGTACTGAAAGCGGAGGAACGAGTCGCATGACAATTGATGTCGACATTGCCCAAAAACCACCAATCACTACGCCTAAGATTGCACGACCCAACATAAACAAAGCCGCAGAATGGGCAAATGTAATGACTATGCCCGAAGCAATCATCAGTAGGGTGAGTAATAAAATGATATGACGTCGGTCCCATGCCTTAAATATACGACTAATAGACAGGCTGGTCATCACAGCAAAAATACCAGAAATTGCGATTGCTTGACCCACTTGCCCTTCACTCATATTTAAATCTGAAGAGATTGGTGTGAGTAAACTTACGGGCATGAATTCTGAGGCAATTAATACTGCGCAGCATAGTGACATTACAAATACAGCACCCCATGCAGGTGTGTTATTTTCATGTGTATCTTGCTCAATTTGATGAAAAGAAGACATAAAAGTTCCGACTTTAAAACCGTTAAATGTTCATAAATGAAATGAATAAAATCTGGTCGCAGAGCTTAACAGTAATGATTTGAGAGCATTAGATGCAGAATTACGAATAGAATTATGAGTTTTATGCATGAATTGTATTTAAAAAGCATACAGACTCGCTGCTAAAAACAGGCTATTTTTTTACACTTAAATTTGTTCTTATAGATAAAGATTATACAAAGTCATTTCTAAATAAATATGAGTCGTAATACGAGGAATTCATTGTGAATATTCAACAAAAAGATGATACAAAACACGGCAGCTTTAGCCTACTTGATGGTGAAACGGTTGCTGGTGAAATGACTTATACATGGGCTGGCGAAGGCATGCTAATTATTGATGCCACAGATGTAAATGAAAATTATCGGGGACAAGGTGTAGGTCGCCAATTACTTGATGCTTTGGTGGCCTTTGTTCGTGAAAAAGAAGTGAAAGTAATTCCGCTTTGTCCATATGCAAAATCGGTTTTTGATAAAGACCCAAGCATTGGTGATGTACTTAGAAAGTAAGCAATAGATTGA
>NZ_JABVBF010000064.1 GCF_013344765.1 Acinetobacter lactucae | reverse complement strand
TACATTGATATTGCAGTAATTTTGATCTTTTGTTCTCCAAAAAATTGTTGTTCCGCAAGCATTACAAAAACCTCTTTCACCCCATTCAGAAGAGTTAAATACGCTAAGATATTTTTGCTGATTAAATTTAAGACTACCTTTGACAGCATCAATCGTCATAATGACACCACTCGTTTGTCGACGACACATTGAACAATGACAAACATGTACATCATGATTTTTTAATTCAACTTCAAAAGTTGTTTCACCACACAGGCATTCACCGTTCATTATTATTTTCCACACTAAATTTATATTTTTAGAGTTATAAAGTATTCTGCTGAACCAAAATTTACAAGTTTATAAACTATAACTGAACTTACCACTTCATTTTCCCAACTTGACAATAGTACTTTTACATCATAATTTAAATACAAGTTCCATTTAAGAACTTATAAAATTAAAGGACTCAAAAATGAAAAATCCGATGGAAATGACTGGCCTTGAATTTTTACAAGCCATGATTGAAGGCCATATTCCACCTGCCAGCATTAGTAAAACGATACCTATGCAACCTACTGAAATTTCAGAAGGATCTGTTACTTTTAAAGCCCAAGCAGATCATAACCATCTAAATCCACTCGGTGGCGTGCATGGTGGTTTTGCTGCCACAGTCCTAGATTCAGTAACTGGCTGTGCAATACATACGATGTTACCTGCGGGTGTAGGCTATGGCACAATCGACCTTAACGTAAAAATGTGCCGTCCCATTCCAAAAAACCTTCCTTTAATTGCGACAGGCAAAGTCATTAATTTAAGTAAAAATTTAGGTATTTCTGAAGGAAAGATTATTGATGAGGAAGGCAAACTGTATGCCTATGCAACAGCAACTTGCATGATTATTCGCCCATAATGATTAAAGGCAGCCTTAAATCGCTGCCTTTTTTATTGAGTCATCTGAATTATCTGGACGTTCACAAGTTTGTGCAATCACATACGGTGCCCAAATATTTTTAAGTTGAAGTTCTATAATTTCTTGATGCTCGGCAGACCAAGCTAAAATTTTATTTTTACCCAACAGTAACTCACCTTCCAATTGGAAAATATATAAATCCTTAGAAGAATTTAATTGATGCGAGCTTTTTAAAACTTTAAGTGAATTATGCACATTCCATTTAGAACTAAACCAAAGCTGCAATAAATCGCCTAAATACAAATCCTGTTTTTTGAAAGGATAAGCATTAATCCATGCACCTTCTACAGGTGTGTAATAAGATTCTGATTGATTTAAGATATTCAGATAATTGTGTTGATAGAAATCAAAATTTGAAAAAATAGAAGTGATCGTAAGCGTGTTCATACTTATCTCCGATTTAGCCATTTTAGTGCTGGCAAGTTGGTTTAAATCCACACTGTTTGGATTTCTCCAAACGCTTCTTCTTGTTTGAATCTAGCAATTGATTTTTTAAAGCGCAAGTAATTTCTTAACTCACGACTCAACTGATCAAATAAAAAGCATACGACACAAAAATGAAGTAAACATGACAATTTAGACTTGACCCTTCTCAAAATCTCCTTATAATCGCATGCAGATTCTCCCATAGCTCAGTCGGTAGAGCGACGGACTGTTAATCCGCAGGTCCCTGGTTCGAGCCCAGGTGGGAGAGCCAAATACTAAAAAGCCCGCAGCATTAAAGCGGGCTTTTTTTTGCCATAAATTTATCAATAACTATAAAAAATCCTCTATCTACTGATAGAGGATTTAATTTTTTCTTAGAGTCTTTGTTAGATTTAACGCTCTAACCTAACTCTAAAGAATATATTTTCTTATCAAATTATTATTCCACTTCAACCACTTTTAAAGGATTAAAAGATTGAGTGGTCGGCATCATTTCAATACGATTAATATTAATATGTGGAGGTTGTGAAGCAACCCACGCTACCGTATTTGCAATATCTTCCGGCAAGAGTGGATTCTTTTTATCATATAGGCTATTCACTTTGTCCTGATCACCTTTAAAACGTACTAAAGAGAACTCTGTACCTCCACACAACCCTGGTTCAATATTTGTCACTCGAATACCTGTACCAGCTAGATCAGCACGAAGGTTTAAACTAAATTGTTCCACAAATGCTTTGGTTGCCCCATACACATTGCCCCCAGGATATGGATATGTACCTGCAATCGAACCCATATTAATAATTAAACCTGATTTTTTCTTCACCATGCTTGGTAAAATTAGTCTGGTAACAGTAACAAGCCCTTTAACATTGGTATCAATCATGGTGTACCAATCATCTAGATCTGATTTATCTGCTGATTCCAACCCCAACGCCAATCCAGCATTATTCACTAATAAATCAATTTGACTGATTTGAAATTCGGCTGGTAAATCAAGCAATACTTTATTTATATTTTCTGCTGTATCTGTCATATCAAATACGAGCGGATAGAATTTTTCACCGAGTTCTTGTTGTAATTCTTTTAACTTTTCTGCTCGTCTTCCACATCCAATAACGTTATAACCTGACTCAATCAGCTTTTTTGAAATGCTATAACCAAAACCTGCCGAGGCACCTGTAACTAATGCTAACATTCTTATATCCTTAGAAATGATCAACTATTTCAGTTGAACTCATGATGAACATATCAGCCTTTATATTTACACAATATTTATTATTAGCCTAAAAAAATAAAAGTTTTTTAAAAAATTTTAAGAAAAATTAAAATCTATAAAAAATATATTTATTAAATAATTATATGCATTAAAAAACTAACAGCAGACGTGTCTAGAGCCGAAGAGATAATGCTTATCTAATAAAAAAAAGTTTACCGTGAAAGGTAAACTTTTTTACTTGAGGCATCCAAGACTAAGCAGGAATACCACTATGAAAACGGAAAGTATCATCTGGTGTTAAAATCAAATTCTTTTCAACCTCACGAATATGATCAATTCGCTGCTGAATATCTTCTTTAGGATCTTTCATTTTTGCAGTTTTTGCCACATCAAGCGCAAGGGCTAGATAGTCTTCAAAATGACGAGATTCTGATTTAAGCAAGTACCGATAATAACGTCCTAACTCATCATCTACACGCGGAGCAAGTGCATAAAAACGTTCACATGAACGAGCCTCTACAAATGCACCAATGACGAGTACATCAATTAAAGCTTCAGGCTCATACGTACGAATCTCTTTACGTAATCCCCCTGCATAACGCCCGGCACTTAAACCAGTCCACTCTTGACCACGCTTAGCCATAAGCTCAAGTACTTGTTCGTAGTGAAGCATTTCTTCACGTACAAGTTGAGCAAGCTTTATTTGCAAGTCAGGAAAAAAGCTATAGCGGAACATTAAGTTCATTGCCGTACTAGCAGCTTTCTTTTCACAATTAGCATGATCTTGCATCAAGATATCTAAATTATTGACTGCTTCATCCAACCATGCATTTGGTGTTTGACAGCCTAAAAAGGCCACCACAGGTTGCATTAACTCATCGTAATTGATACTCGACATAACCAACTATCCTGCTGCCTGAATCGCTGTTTTCATATCTTTAACAGCTTGAACCAGACCTACAAAAACACTTTCAGCAATAATTGAGTGCCCAATGTTTAATTCATGAATTTGGGGAATAGCTGCAATTGGCGCAATATTTTTAAGGTTAAGGCCGTGACCAGCATTTACAACTAAACCTTTTGAAGCTGCGTATTCAACACCTTTGATAATACGCGCCAATTCAGCTTGTTGATCTTGCTCTGTTTCCGCATCTGCATATGCACCCGTGTGCAACTCAATCGTAGGTGCGCCACATGCAACTGCTGCATCAATTTGAGCTAAATCAGCATCAATAAATAATGATACGTCACAACCAAGAGCCGCTAAGGCTTGAGTTGCCGCTTTAACTTTTTCAAAGTTACCAACGACGTCCAAACCACCTTCAGTAGTTACTTCTTGACGTCTTTCAGGAACAAAACATACGTGCTGCGGCTGAATTTCTTTCGCAAACTCGACCATTTCATCAGTAACAGCCAACTCTAGATTCATACGCGTTTTTAATAATGGACGCATACGACGTACATCGTCATCTTGAATATGGCGACGGTCTTCACGCAAATGCAAAGTAATCCCCTCTGCACCAGCTTGCTCACAAATAAGAGCAGCTTCTACAGGATCTGGATAAGTAGTACCGCGCGCCTGTCTCAAAGTAGCAACATGGTCTATGTTTACACCAAGCAATGCAGCCATAAATAAATCCTAATTACGATTGAGTTTGAGTATTTTGAATCCACAATTGTCGACTTTTTAGGGGACGATCTCCTAAAAGCGATGTAATCATTTGCCGGTATAGTTTACCTAATAATTGCAATTGTTCGTGAGAAAAATCCTGGCCTTCTTCATAATCCAACATAGATAAAATTGCTTTACCTGACAATGAAGAACGGCTTGCCTGAACAACCGGTGCAAAACCTTCGGTCACTTGGAATTGATAAAACTGGTGAGCCTGTATTGGCTGTTGTTGAGTATCAATTGAGAAATCAATCGCGTAACCAAGCTCAGGAAGTAAAATATGTTCGAATTGACGCAAAATCTGTCTCAAAAAAAGATCAGGTTTTTCGTGCGAAGATAATTGCTGTAATTGAAGTAGAGTTAACTGATATTGTTCAAAAGTTTGTGGCATTGCCTCTTCTAATGGGCAAAGTCTAAGAACAATTTCATTTAAATAAAATCCGGCAAAAAAAGCATCACCAAAAAAGAAAACTGGCTGATTTAATATTTCGAGCTTAGTAAAATTCTTTAGTTCACTTTTACCCGTGGCTTGTAGTCGAATAGGCTGATATTGAGGGGGCGGAGTCTGTCTTAAAATACCATCGACTCGCCCATATTCCTGAGTAAAAAGATGCACAATATGACTTTTTTCACGGTACTTACGGTGATGAATCATATATCCATGGAGGAGTTCATTACGCATCATAAAAAGAATCTATTCCTCAGATTCTTTTTCTTTTTTATCATCCTCATCATCACCGTCAGGAATAACAGCACCTACAACAGCTGCCGTACCTTTAACTACACCTTTAGTAGTTTTATAGGCGATACCTACTGGTACGGTTACAAGCTTATATACACAACCTTGTAATATCAATGTACATCCAACTATAGCAATTAACGATGTAATTGTTTTCATACCAGCATCCTTATCCTTTAGATATCACTATATCCTAAGCTTTTTAGAGCACGCTCATCATCAGACCAACCACCCTTCACTTTTACCCAAAGTGTGAGCATAATTTTTTGCTCAAACATTTTTTCCATGTCTTTTCGGGCATCCATACCAATCGTTTTAAGCTTTGCACCTTTTTCACCAATCACAATGGCTTTTTGACCAGCGCGATCTACAAAAATCGTTGCATCGATATAGGTACAAGCTGGTTTTAAACGACCAGTTTTTTCATTAACAGTCGCCTCTTCCGTTTTAAAAGATTCAATTTGTACTGTTAAATCATAAGGAAGCTCTTCACCCAACTGACGCATAATTTTTTCGCGGATGATTTCACTTGCCAAGAAGCGTTCAGAGCGGTCAGTGATCTGATCAAATGAATACAATGGTGGTTGATAAGGAAGATACTTCTCAATCGTTTCACTTAAGTGTTCCAAATTTGCACCACGCAAAGCAGAAACAGGAACAATCTCAGCAAAATTCATAAGTTTGGCACGCTCTTGAATGAGAGGAAGAATCTCTCTTTTATCTTCAAACGTATCGGCCTTATTAATGACTAAAATAACCGGCATTTCAGCATTCTTGAGTTTCTCAAGTACTAAATCGTCGTTTTGAGTCCACTTATAAGCATCAATAACAAATAAAACTAAGTTAACGTCACGTAATGCAGAGTGTGCTGCACGGTTCATCATTTTATTAATAGCGCGCACTTCTTTTTTATGCATACCCGGGGTATCTACATATACCGCCTGCATTTTTTCACGTGAATCGATACCAATAATTTTATGACGTGTTGTTTGGGGTTTACGTGAAGTAATAGAAAGTTTTTGACCCAATAAATGGTTCATGAGGGTAGATTTACCCACATTTGGACGTCCCACAATCGCCACAAATCCGCTCTTAAAATCCGAAGGGATTGTTACGCCTTTGGAACTAAAAAATTGATCAATCAGATTATTAGGATCTTGGTTTTCATTTGAATCTGGATTGATTTGATCAGAATGCATCGACATGCAGGTTATTGCTCCAATAACTTTAAAATTTCCGCCGCTGCTGCCTGCTCGGCAAAACGACGACTTGAACCCTCACCATAAATCTTCGGTAAACCATCTACCACACATTCAACTTTAAAGTGCTGATGAGGCGCATCACCCTGAATATCTACAACCTCGTAAACAGGGAGAGGTTTTTTACGTGCTTGTAGATACTCTTGTAAACGTGATTTCGGATCTTTGAGTTGATCCGTAGGTTCTATATGGTCTAAATAGGGTATGTACCATTTTAGCACAATATCTTTAAGTAAGTTGAGATCACCACTATCAAGATAAATTGCACCAATAATCGCTTCTACCGTATCTGCTAATATTGACTCACGATGATGACCACCAGATTTCAACTCGCCTGTACTTAATATTAAACACCGACTAAGTTGCAAATCGGTTGCAATCTTACCTAAAGCTTCCTGACGAACTAAAGTCGCACGCATACGCGTGAGTCGACCTTCATTTTCATTTGGATAGGCATGATATAGATAATTGGCAATAATCATGCCTAATAATGAATCGCCCAGAAATTCTAAACGCTCGTAATTGTATTTATGACTCACCGAACGATGAGTCAAAGCTAACTGTAACAATTCAAGCTGTTTAAATTGATATCCGATTCGACTCAGTAAGCGCGGATCACTTAGTTTGAACTGATGTTTTATCAAAACTCTTCTCAAATGTTAAAACTAAATCAATATTAAATAAGAAAGGTTTTCTTACTTCATATTTCTTTTTGACCGTTAGACCTGACTGATTAAACACCTGAGCGATCTCTTTAAAGTGGAGATCACGAATATTGTTCATTTCGAGTCGCTGATCCATTTGTGTTACAAATTTTTGTGGTGTGATCTCAGAAGAGCTTTCTTGTAAAAGCTCTTCTATCTGATTATTAATCAGTCGATCATCCCAATATGCTGGCCAAACTGCAAGTACAGCTTTTACTGCAACTGCAAATATAACCACCCCAAATAAAATTGCTAAATACGAAGTACCCTGTTGTGCCTTACGCATTTCTTTTTTTCCTAATGGTTGTTTTTAATCTATTTTTCCATTTCGGCTAAAGTTAGGAAGATGTAAGCCCGGTTCTTTATGCATCCACACATAGAATGCTCGTCCTGTTAAGTTTTCTTCAGGCACAAAACCCCAGAAACGACTGTCTGCACTTTGATCGCGGTTATCACCCATTGCAAAGTAATGTCCTTTTGGTACAGTCACTTCCCAATATAAACCGTCTTGGTTCGCATATTTACCATTTTCAACATAGTTGATAAACGGTGCTTGGCGCGCCACATTTACGCCTTCAAGCTCACGCATCGTAAAGGTATGCTCACCAATCGTCTCTTTATGATAAATAGACGTTGGCGTATCCATCACATCTTTTTCACGACTGAACTGAGTTAATACTTTTGGTACTTTTTGCCCATTAATAATCAATTGCCCATGGTCATAAACAATATGATCACCAGGTAAACCAATTACACGTTTAATATAGCTAATTGTTGGTTGAGGTGGATAACGGAATACAATTACATCACCACGCTTCGGTTCGCCTACATCAATAATTTTCTTATTAACGATAGGTAAACGCACACCATAATCAAATTTGTTAACCAAAATAAAATCACCAGTTTCTAAAGTTGGTACCATAGAATCCGATGGAATATTAAATGGTTCATAAAGAAATGAACGGAGCACAAGTACTACAGCTAAAACCGGCCAAAAGTCATAGGCCCATGTAATGACAAAATTTTCGTTCCCGCGCCCTTTATTTGCACGCTGTTTTAATACAAGTTTATCTAACAACCACACTGCAAATAGAATCAGCGTAACCGGAACAAGAATTAAATTAAAATCAAAATCCACATGACCTCACTCGCAGCCTCGCTGCTTGTATTACAGTGGGAAAGGAAATTAATCACTTCCCCACCATTATTTCTTATCTTTCTACTTTCAATACAGCCAAGAACGCTTCTTGTGGAATTTCAACACTTCCCACTTGTTTCATACGTTTCTTACCTTCTTTTTGTTTAGAAAGTAGTTTTTTCTTACGCGAAACGTCACCACCATAACATTTTGCCAATACGTTTTTACGCATCGCTTTTACGGTAGAACGGGCAATAATTTGCGCACCGATTGCTGCCTGAATGGCAACATCGAACATTTGGCGAGGAATTAAGTCTTTCATTTTCTCAACCAATGCAATACCACGATGGCGTGCATCATTACGGTGGCAAATCATAGCCAAGGCATCAACCTTTTCGCTATTAATTAACACATCAACCTTAACTAAAGATGAACTTTCAAAACGTACAAAGTTATAGTCTAGCGATGCGAAGCCACGAGAGCATGACTTTAATCTATCAAAGAAATCCATAACGACTTCAGCCATCGGGATTTCAAAAGTAATAGAAACTTGGTTACCCAAGAATTTCATATCTTTTTGTACACCACGACGTTCGATACATAGCGTCATTACGTTCCCTAAATATTCTTGAGGAACAAGAATATGACATTCAGCAATTGGTTCACGCAAATCTTCTACAGTCGATCCATCCGGCATTTTTGATGGGCTATCGATGTAAATCGTTTCGCCTTTCTTGGTTAATGCTTCATAAATTACGGTAGGTGCAGAACTAATGAGATCAAGATCGTACTCACGCTCTAAACGCTCTTGTACAATTTCCATGTGCAGCATACCTAAGAAGCCACAGCGGAAACCAAAGCCTAAAGCATCTGAACTTTCTGGTTCAAAGAATAAAGCCGAGTCATTGATCTGTAATTTTTGTAATGCTTCACGGAATGGTTCAAAGTCACTCGCATCAATCGGGAAAAGACCAGCATATACTTGCGGTTTAACCTTTTTGAAACCCGGTAAAGTTGCAACGTCTGGTGTAGAAGCAAGAGTAATGGTGTCACCTACTGGCGCACCAAAAATGTCTTTAATACCCGCGATAACGAAACCTACTTCACCAGCTTCAAGAATATCTGTTTCAGTATGTTTAGGGTTAAATACACCTACAGAAGTTACTGGATGAGTTTGTCCTGTCGATTTAACCAACATTTTGTCGCCCTTACGGATACGACCTTGTTTAATACGAACAAGAGAAACTACACCTAAGTAGTTATCAAACCATGAGTCGATAATTAATGCTTGTAATGGAGCTTCACGATCGCCTTCTGGCGCCGGAATAACATCGACCAAACGTTCGAGTACACCTTCAACACCTAAGCCAGTCTTTGCTGAACAAGTTGGTGCATCTGTCGCTTCAATCCCGATAATTTCTTCAATTTCATGAATTACGCGCTCAGGTTCAGCCTGTGGTAAATCAATTTTATTTAGAATAGGAAGAACTTCGAGACCTTGTTCAATTGCTGTATAACAGTTTGCAACTGATTGAGCTTCAACGCCTTGTGCAGCATCTACAACCAATAGTGCACCTTCACACGCAGCTAATGAACGAGAAACTTCATACGAGAAGTCAACGTGCCCAGGCGTATCAATAAAGTTCAGTTGATATTCCTGACCATTTGGATGAGTGTAATACAGCGTGACGGAAGCGGCTTTAATGGTAATCCCACGTTCACGCTCAAGCTCCATTGAGTCCAAGACTTGAGCTTGCATTTCACGATCTTGAAGACCGCCACACATCTGAATAAAACGGTCAGCCAATGTAGACTTACCATGGTCAATGTGGGCAATAATCGAGAAATTTCGTATATTTTTGATATCGACGGATTTTTTAGCTTGCGCCATGGGTTACCTTGAGAAAATATAGAGTGCTATGTAGCTTGCTTTAATACACAGCCAAAGCGGTTAAATAAATTGCGTGAGATTATAACAGATGCATATTTTAAAGTATCCAAAATAATCATGAGCTTTGTACTTATGTTTTAAAAAAGGACAGTCAAAGTAAGCGTATGTCTTCAAATTATCGAGCATACGAAAAGGTAAAATCGTAAGGGTTTATGCTTGAGTCAAGCGGCTTGTATGCATGGGTAAAAGTTGGCGACATTCGTTTTGGACGCCCTGTAGCAATTTCAATACATGCCCATTTGGTATTTCCAACAAATAATACGGCCTGATCTGAGGGACGAAAAAATACATACTGGCGGAAAGAATAAAGAGCGTTGATATCATCTAACCATGTGCGTAATACAATTTGTTCGCCTTCAAATGCGGCTTTACGATATTGCACATGATGCTCAACCGCGACCATTGCATGTTTTAACTCGAGGTATTTAGTTACCCCGACTCCTAAGGTTTCAACATGAGCAGCAGCTACATCTTGCATCCACTGTACATACATCACATTATTCACATGCCCTAACGCATCAATGTGATGTGGCTGCACCTGAATATCTAAATCAAAAATACTACTCACAAATGAATACTCTTATTTATTAAATTTAAAACTGAAATAAGTGTAGGTAGATATTAATAAACGCTCAAGTTAAATAACAAAAACCACCCATTTTAGGGTGGTTTATTGATTTGGTTGAGGTTTATTGAATACGTAAACCAAGCATTGCGCGTTGTCCCTGACGAATAATCGCAACACGTGCTACCGTATTTTTTTGTAAGTTAGAAACAACTTTTGCAAAGTCCTGACTATTTAAAATCTGGTTATTGTTGACTTGAATAATCACATCTCCTGGAATGATATTCGACAACGATGCCAAACCACCACGGCGAACATCTTGTACATAGATACCGCCTTTCACGTTCAACGCATTTTTTTCTGGTTCAGCTAGATCACGAATACTCATGCCTAGAACAGGTCCTTTAGATGCAGCACCTTGTGTACCAGTGGCAGGTGTTTCATCTGGTGCAGTTGTTAAGGTTGCTGAAATATTACGTGTTTTATCATCACGTAATACTTCAAACTGAACGGTTTGATTTGGTTGTACTTTGTTTAATGCATACAGTAAATCACTCGTACGGAGTACAGGCGCACCGTTTAGTTTTAAAATCACATCTCCGGCTCTAAGTCCTGCTTTTTGTGCAGGTGAGTTCGGAGAAATTTGGGTAATTAAAGCACCTTCAGGTTTTGGTAATTTGTAAGCATCAGCTAGGTTTCGGTCAATATCTTGCATCATCACCCCAAGATAAGAGCGTGTGACTTTACCTTTTGTTTTAAGCTGGTCGGCAACATCCATTGCTACATCAATCGGAATAGAGAAAGACAAGCCCATATAGCCGCCAGTACCACTAAATATTCGAGAGTTGACCCCGACCACTTCACCATTTTGATTAAACAATGGACCACCAGAGTTACCTGGGTTTAAAGCCACGTCAGTTTGAATAAAGGGCACCGAAGTTTCACCGCTCATGTTTCGTGATTTTGCACTGACAATACCGGCCGAAGCTGAGTAATCAAATCCAAACGGTGAACCAATTGCTAAAACAGGTTCTCCGACACGTAAACGATCAACATTTCCAACTCGTAAAGCTGGATAGTTAGTTCCATTGACCTTTAACAAAGCAACGTCTGTACGCTCATCACTACCCACTACCGTTGCATCAATTTCACGACGGTCATTTAAAGTGATACTGATACGAGAGGCATTTTCAATCACATGGTGGTTTGTTAGTAAGTAACCATCTTTACTAATGAAGAACGCGCTTCCATAAGCTGTCTTTTCTTGTGGACCTTGTTGTTGCGGAATGATGACCTGATTACCAAAGAAACGTTTCAAAATTTCAGGTACTTGCTGCTGCAACAGTTCATCCTGAGTCATTTTTTTTACGACGTTCACACTTACGACTGCTGGACTAACTTGTTCAACGAGGTTTGAAAAATCAACAGCAGCATTTGCCTGAACAGCAGCAACTGTAAATACCGCTGCATACATTCCTTGTTGTAAATAGCGAGATTTCATTCGGTGCTCACCCACAATTGGTCTACGAGAATAAGGATAAAACTGTTGTATCACAACGCTTTGAGGTTGTGCGTAACAATATGTTTATTTGTAATACATCATCACAAGAATTATTTTACGCATTGCAACTTTTTAAGCCAATTGCAATTTTTCTCTGAGTTAGAGCGCTTAAGCTCTTGCCTTTTTAGGGAAAAAGCGGTGTCATTAGCGGACGTTTTAAATTGATGCGAATGGACATGCCTAATTTACAGACAATTCACCACTTTGACGTGATTATTGTGGGCAGCGGCGGCGCTGGTTTAAGTCTGGCTTTATCGTTACCAAATCATTTTAATATTGCAGTTTTAGCCAAAGCGGCTTTAACCGAAGCAAGTACCTTCTATGCTCAAGGTGGTGTTGCTGCTGTTCTTGACGAAACTGACTCTATTCAACAGCATATTAATGACACTATGATTGCAGGCGCTCATTTATGTGAGATGGATGCGGTACAACATACCGTAGAAGGCGGCCGCCCTTCTGTTGATTTTCTTTTAAAGCAAGGCGTGCAATTTACCTTAGATGAAGATGAGCAACTTCACTTAACTCGCGAAGGTGGCCACTCGCAGCGTCGCATTATCCATTCTGCTGATGCAACAGGTAAAGCCATTTCAACCACTTTGGTTGAACGTGCTAAAGAACGTAAAAATATTACTATTTTTGAAAACTATATTGCGATTGATTTAATTACAACACATAAACTAGGTCATATCGGTCAAGCGAATCGTGCCATTGGTTTATATGCATTAGATGAAAATACTGAAAAGGTTCATACCTTCCTTGCACCATTCACTGCACTGGCTTGCGGCGGTGCGATGAAAGCTTATCTGTACACATCTAATCCAGATATTGCTACGGGTGATGGCATTGCCATGGCTTACCGTGCAGGTTGCCGTGTAGCTAATATGGAATTTAATCAGTTCCACCCAACATGTCTTTATCACCCTCAAGCACGCTCATTTTTAATTACCGAAGCTATGCGTGGTGAAGGTGCTTATTTGCGCTTGCCGGATGGTGAACGCTTTATGCTACGTTTTGATGATCGTGCAGAATTAGCTCCTCGCGATATTGTGGCACGTACAATTGACCATGAAATCAAGCGTCTCGGTATTCGTCATGTCTGGTTAGACATTACCCACAAATCACCAGAGTTTATTAAAGAACACTTCCCTACACTCTATGCAAGATTGCTTGAGTTAGGTATCGACATTACCAAAGATATGATTCCAGTGGTGCCAGCAGCCCACTATACATGTGGTGGTGTTGTAGTTGACTCAAATAGCCAGACGGATATTGAAGGTCTCTATGCGATTGGTGAAACGTCATATACTGGCTTACATGGTGCAAACCGTATGGCGAGCAACTCATTACTTGAATGCTTCGTCTATGGCATGAGTGCAGCAAAAGACATCGAAAGTAAATTTGATAAAAATTTAAAACTACCAGAAGTGCCAAGTTGGGATGATTCTCAAGTCACCAATCCAGATGAGGATGTGGTGATTTTACAAAACTGGGATGAGTTACGTTCAACCATGTGGAACTATGTTGGTATTGTCAGAACTACAAAACGTTTAGAACGTGCTTTACACCGTATAGAAATGTTAAAGCGTGAAATCACTGAATATTATCAAGACTATCGTGTTAGCAAAAACCTGATCGAGCTGCGTAACCTTGTTTTAGTATCTGAAATGATTGTGCGCTGTGCCATGCAACGTAAAGAATCACGTGGCCTACATTACACTCTAGATTATCCGGAAACTTCGAGTGAGATTCGTAAAACCGTTTTAACTCCTCCAAATTTTGCGGTAGAACAGCCCCTAGTTAATACTGATATTTAAGCTATTCTTCTACTCTACAAAAAAGTACAGCTCTGGCTGTGCTTTTTATTTGGTTTGATATTTATGATCGAGGTGGGATTGAATAAGTCGCGGTCACATGCGCAACGGGTTCATCCAAACCGACTGAATAAATCCAGACTTCCCCAACAACCAAGCTCTTTCCGACCTTCATGAGTTTACATTCACTACGTAAGTCTTGATCACCCGCGGGTTTTCTTAAAAAATTAATATTAAAGTTGGTCGTCACAGCTAAACCAACAATACCGATCTCACCTAATATCGCAATATATAAAGCAAAGTCGGCTAAAGTCATCATGGTTGGACCAGATATGGTGCCACCGGGACGTTGATGTCTTTGATCAACGTGATAATAAACAACTGCTGCTTTGGGTGTGACTGATTCAATCGTGCAATGTTCAAGACTGGGTGGAAATTCCTTTTCAAGAAATGCCACGATTTCTTCTTTTGAACTTTTCATCCTTGTTATTCTTCAATCTATAAAATCATATGTAAGATAGCATAAGAAAATAGCAGATCTTTTCTATGACGTTTTAAATCAGAATTAACGTCATTTTTAACCACTCCCATTTTTATAAGAGTGGCTTATTCAATTGCTTATCCTAAATATTGCAATGCCTGTTCGAACACCTGATCAGGACTTTGAGTTGCATCTATTCGCTTAATACGTTCTGGTTCAGCTTTCCATAAGGTTTCATAGCCTTCACGAACCTTAGTAAAGAAACTTAACTTTTCTTGTTCAAAACGGTCTAATGCCCCACGTTCACGCGCACGGTTCATACCAAGTTCAATCGGTGCATCTAACCAGAAAGTCACCTCAGGCATGCGCGAAACAAAGTTCTGATTTAAAAGCTGTAGTTTATCTTGACTTAAACCACGACCAGAACATTGATAAGCAAAACTTGCATCGGTAAAACGGTCACTTAATACAATTTTATTAGATTCTAGAGCCGGCAAAATAACCTGTTGTAAATGTTGAGCACGTGCCGCATAAATGAGTAGTAACTCGGTATCATGACTCATATTTTCATCATGATTGACTGCCAAAAGCATTGAACGGATTTGTTCTGCTAACGGCGTACCACCCGGTTCACGAGTTAAAACAACTTGTTTGCCTTGCTCTTCAAAATGCTGATGAATTTTTCGAATGAGTGTAGTTTTACCTACCCCTTCCGTGCCTTCAAAGCTAATAAACATCTCTTTTCCTTATTTCTTCGATCTCAACACGGATAAATAATCCTGCACAGCTTGATTATGTGCTTGCAAGCTTGCCGTAAATTTATGTCCACCATTACCAGTCGCCACAAAATAGATGTTATTTGAATCATCTGGATGTAACGCTGCTTCAATTGCTTTTTGGCTTGGCAAAGCAATTGGAGTCGGCGGTAAACCATTAATGGTATAAGTATTATATGGCGTTGGAGTACGCAGGTCTTCTCGGGTAATGTTGCCTTTATAGTTATTACCCATTCCGTAAATAACAGTTGGATCCGTTTGTAAACGCATACCGAGTTTTAAACGGCGGACAAAAACGCCAGAAACTTGTGTAAGTTCACTGTCTAAACTTGTTTCTTTCTCAACAATAGAAGCCATAATTAATGCTTCATATTTATCTTTATAAGGTAAATTCGTTGCGCGATTTGCCCAAGCTGCATCTAGAGCTTTTATTTGACGATGATATAAATCGGTAAGAATTTTCTTGTCAGTCTCGCCTTTGGCAAAGAAATAAGTATTCGGCGCGAACAAGCCTTCTGGATGATCGTAAGGAATCCCAAGCGCTTTCATAAGTTGATCATTAGGCAAATCTAATATTGTATTTTTTACGTTTTTATCATTTTTTAATGCAGTAATAAGCTGCTTAAAAGTTGTGCCTTCAATCACCAAAACACGGTTCATCTGAGCATTATCAGCGTCAGATAACATCTCTAACACTTGTCTTACGCTCATTCCTTGTTCAATTTCATAAACACCAGCTTTCATGCTGTCATGAATCATAAACTTTTGATAAAGCTTCAATATGATAGGAAAGCTAACTTTGCCTTCTTTTGCCAAACGATCAATAAAACCAGAATAAGTTTCTCCAGATGTAATAGATAACATCTGTTTTTTGCCTTCAATTGGATAAGCTTTAAATAGACTCGACCATAAAATAGCAAAAGCAGAAATTAAGACAATAAACAGGCCAATTAAAACCAGTCGCTTAGAAAATTTTGGAGCTTGTTTCTTGTTATTTTTCTTGGCGTTTTTTGCTTTCGCATTCAAAGGTGGCTTCGGCATATTAATGAATCTGATTTAAGTTAAGGATATGAAATAAATCTATGCATGCCTGTGTATCTAGCGTTTTCTCGCCTAAATGAGTGACCACTCGCATAGGGTTTAAAGCATTACAAAAGAATAGACTTTGTATTTCAGATACTTCATCTAACTCTATTACACGCACTTCACAGGCAATACCATGGTGCTGCATACGCGCTAAAATTTCCGCCCGCATTACACCGTGGACGCCATTATAGCGAAGTTCAGGAGTAATCCATCTATCATTTAAACGAATAAAACAATTACTACTGACTCCTTCAACAATATAACCTTGTACATCAGTAACTAATGCTTCAGCCCACCCGAGTTGATCTGCTTCTTTTTTTAGCAATACCTGTTCAAGGCGGTTTAAAGATTTAAGCCCAACCAAGCTTGGCATGCTTAAACCTAGGGCCTGATTTAAAACACCACACTGGATAGAGTCAGGCACAAACGGCTCTAAAGCTTTTGGATAAAACCAGATATAAATATCTGCTTCATGCTTTGGCAAACTATAACCGCGGTCACCTATCCCACGACTAATCACAATTTTTAAAGTGCCGTTGAGGACAAGGTTTTGCTTTTGTATTTGCTGCAAACTCTGTTCGATTAATTCAAAATCCGCAGTTAAAGATAGTTTTCGACATGCAAGTTTTAGACGTTCCCAGTGCCTTTCTTTAAGCTCAATGTGATTTTGAAAAACACGAATTGTGGTAAAGCATCCATCTCCATAATGAAAGGCTCGATCTAATAAAGGAATAGTCTCAACGGGTTGCCCATTTTTAAAACACCACATGTTTGTTCCATCCTTTGCTAAAAGCCACACAACAATACAACACCTTTCATT
>NZ_JABVBF010000063.1 GCF_013344765.1 Acinetobacter lactucae | reverse complement strand
AGACTCAGCGGATTCTACTTTTTCTACTATTCCATTGTTGGTACATTCATGCCTTATTGGAATTTATATCTTCAACATCAGGGATTTAATTATCAAGAAATTGGTGTTTTATCATCAATTGCGATTGTAACGCGTTTTTTTGCACCTTTAGTATGGGGATGGATTGCGGACAAATCTGGCAAGCGGATGTTGCTTGTTCGGCTGGCCACATGGATGGAATCATGTATATGGTTGGCTATCTTTATAGTGCCAAATACTTTTCAATCAGTTGCCTTGCTTATGCTTATTTTTAGCTTCTTTCAAAATGCGATTTTAGCTCAATTTGAAGGGGTTACTTTATTTTGGTTAGGCGATCAAAAAGCTAAACTTTACGGAAAAATCCGTAAGTGGGGATCAGTCGGGTTTATTGTTGGAGTATTCACGATTGGAGCAATTTTAGAAATAGTGCCTATTTCAATGCTCCCAATTTTATTATTAATTATTGCTTCATTGGCATTTATTTGGTCTTTCACAATTCGAGAACCTGATGGTGCGCCTACCTCACAAAAGCATTTAGAGTCTTTACTTCCTGTACTTAGGCGCCCAACAGTAGCTGCATTTTTTACAATTGAATTTATTTTACTTTTTTCACATGCGCCTTTTTATAGTTTTTATAGTAATTTTCTAAAATCTTTGAATTTCAGTACAACGGAAATTGGATTTTTATGGGCAATGGGTGTTTTTGCTGAAATTTTTATATTTTCAATTGCTGCAAAAGTTTTTCAACATTTCTCATGGCGTATTTTAATAATTGCTTGCTTGATTTTGACGAGTATACGTTGGATGTTGGTTGCGGTATTTTCACATTATTTTATTGGTCAACTTTTTGCACAGTGTTTGCATGCTTTTAGTTTTGGCTTATTTCACTTAATTGCGATGCGAGTTATTTTTCAAAATTTCTCAGCGGGGCAACAGGGACGTGGACAAGCACTCTACAGCACGATGTGGGGATTAGGAGTAGCCTTTGGTAGTGTTTTAGCTGGACACTTTTGGAGCATTCTTTCTGGTGAAATAGTCTTTATGTGTGCAAGTGTGGTGGTATTATTAGGCCTAGGCTTTGTGGTGTGGCTTCCTAAACAAATTGATTCTTCCACATAAGTTTGAGTTGAGGCAAAACTTCAATAATTTTGTATTAAAAAAAGCAAATAAAGATAAAAATTGTTTGATGAGCTATAGTCACACGTTACAGTTGAAAAATATTGTTTTTATATGGTTATGGAGCAATGATTTTCTAAAAAAATATGCTAACTTAAGTTCATGCGTTTAATGATTAATAAATCTATGAAAAATATTTATATTATTGGATTATTGTGGGCTTGTTCGGGTTTAGCTGTAGCAGAAACGGCGACAAAGCAGCCTGTCGAACAACCAGTTCGAACTACAAGTAATCCTAATGCTATACGTATTGTTACGCGTCCTGAAATTATGGGATTATGGGGAATGGAAATTCCAAATAATAAGAAATGTGTGGAATATTATAATTTTCGTAGTAGTAATGACGTTGTGATTAAAAGTAGTCAAGAATGGTCTTATGGTATTTATGAGTATCAACCATCTGATGATCCTAAAGAACAGTTGGCAGCTTTAGTGATGCAAATTAAATTTGATAATAATAAAGTAGATTGTTCTGGTCAGAAGCAAGACCAAACAGGCGATGTCTCACAATATTTTGTACAATGGAAAAATGACCATACCATCAATTTCTGTTCGACAGCCAAAGGTGAACAGTGCTTCGCGACTTTGCGTCGAGTATTACCATAAAATTATAGATATAAAAAAAGCCTCTTAAAGATAAGAGGCTTTTTTATTATGCAGTTTCAGCTTTCTTTTCTTCCACTTGCTTTAACAAGTGTTTTTCAAGGTAATGGATATCCATTGCTTGAGAGCAGAAATTCTTATCTTGCAAAATAAGATCTTTATGCAAAGGAATATTTGTTTTAATTCCTGTAAGGATCATTTCATCTAATGCTTGACGCATACGTGCAATTGAAGTTTCACGGTCTTTGCCATGAGAAATCAATTTAGCAATCATAGAGTCATAGTAAGGTGGAATGCTATATTCAGGGTAGATGTGAGAATCTAAACGAATACCAGCACCGCCTGGTGCATAGAAACTTTCAATTTTACCTGGTGAAGGTAAGAACGTTGTTGGATCTTCTGCATTGATACGGCATTCAATTGCATGCCCTTGAACTTTGATATCTTCTTGTTGAAGCTCTAGTCCTAAGCCACCTGCAATACGTAACTGTTGTTCAATAATATCGACACCAGTAACCATTTCAGTTACAGGGTGTTCTACCTGAACACGAGTATTCATTTCAATGAAGAAGAATTCACCATCTTCAAATAAGAATTCAAACGTACCAGCACCACGATACTGCATCAACTGACATGCATGAACACAAGCTTCTAAAATATCAGCTCGAGCTTGCTCTGGTAGGTTTGGTGCAGGTGCTTCTTCTAGTACTTTTTGATGGCGACGTTGTAATGAACAGTCGCGGTCATATAAATGAATTGCATGACCATTACCATCACCAAGAACTTGAACTTCGACATGGCGAGGTTTTTGTAAGAAGCGTTCCATGTAAACGGTATCATCACCGAACCACATTTCTGCATCGCGCTGCGCTGCTTGAACTGATTCAAGTAGAGTATCTACACGCTCAACAATACGCATACCACGACCACCACCGCCAGAAGCCGCTTTAACAATAAGCGGGAAACCGATTTCTTTCGCTTCTGCCAAGGCATTGTGGATGGTTACTGCATGGTCGCAACCTGGTACAGTAGGTACGCCAGCTTTTTTCATGGCAACAATCGCAGAAACTTTATTCCCCATAAGGCGGATATGTTCTGGACGTGGACCAATAAAAGTAAAGCCTGAACTTTCTACAATTTCAGCAAATTCAGCATTTTCTGAAAGGAAACCATAACCCGGGTGAATAGCATCAGCACCGGTAATTTCTGCAGCAGTAATAATTGCCGGGATATTTAAATAGCTATCACTACTTGCGCCCGGACCAATACATACTGCTTCATCAACAAAACGTAAATGCATCAAATCCTTATCGGCATCTGAATAGATACCAACAGTCTTGATTCCTAATGTTTTACAAGCCCGGGTAATACGTAAAGCGATTTCACCACGGTTTGCAATTAAAACTTTTTGCAACATAGACGTCCCCGGGGTAATTACGCGCGATAACGGAATAAAGGTTGACCGAATTGGATAACTTCACCATTTTTCACTAAAATTTCTTCAATCACGCCACTTTGGGTTGCTTCAATTGGGTTCATGATTTTCATTGCTTCAATAATACCCAAAGTTTCACCAGCAGATACGGTTTGACCTACTTTAACAAATGGTGCTTCGCCTGGGCTTGGAGCAGCGTAGAACACGCCAACCATTGGAGAAGGTTCAACTGCTCCACGCGGTGTTTTTGCAACTGGTGCTTCTGCAACAGGAGCAGCCGGAAGTGCTACACCAGCCGCAGCAACGACAGGATTGCGACGAGTTAAAGCGATTGATTGATCACCTTCTTTAACTTCGATCGCTTGCAAGTCAGACTCAATCATTAAATCGATGAGTTTTTTAATTTTGCGGATATCCATGGGCGACTATTCCTAAACTAGTTTGGGTTAGATGGTTGAATTTTTTCAATAGCGTAATCGAGCGCAAAACGATAGCCTTTTGCACCTAATCCACAAATCACGCCAATTGCTTTATCAGATAAATAAGAATGGTGTCTGAATGCCTCTCTGGCATGGACATTCGACAAATGTACTTCAATGAATGGAATTGCAACGCCAAGCAAGGCATCACGTAGAGCAACAGATGTATGGGTGAGGGCAGCAGGATTAATAATAATAAGTTCTACGCCTTCAGTTTGTGCCTGATGAATACGATCAACAATGGCACCTTCCCAGTTGCTTTGAAAAGTATCTAATGTAATTGAAGCTTGTTGAGCTTGGCTAATAAGTTGTTGGTTAATATCATCTAAGGTAAGATGACCATATACTTCTGGTTCGCGTTTTCCCAGCAAATTTAAATTCGGTCCATGAATCACCAAAATGGTCGAACTCATTCAGATTGCTCCAGCTCTAAAGTTGCAAATATTCTTTGCAAGATCTCTGCAAAGTTTGCTTATTATGGCATATGTTTCTACAATTTTTTTATAATTTGTTTTCATCGTCGCAGAAAGGGTATACCAAATTCGGCTTATATATTGTAAATTTTGCGATGATTTAGCAATGTTAAAAAATGACAAAATTTCAAGTAATTTAATGGATCTTATTTTAAACTGAATTGACAAAAACAGTTCATGTATTTTGTGTAACGGCTATAGCATTTTCTTCAATCACCAATAGTTCATTCCATCGGGTCAGATAGTTTTTTGAACGGTGGCATTGTTTCATATGCCAAGATGGATTACGGGAATGATAACCGACTTGTAAATAGTGACTACCGAATCGGTTACGAACTGTGCTGAGCGTTTGCATTAATTGTTGTCTTTGCTGAATCAACTCAAGAGGTTGCCATAAATCATCAATGTGATGTTGACGGGGATGCAAACCACAAAATAAAACTCCAATTTTAATGTATTTTTTATTTTCTTTATATAAAACATCAATTTGTTGCATTGCTGCTTTTGTTAATATGCATAGATCATCCGTTGCATAATTTAAGCCTATCGCTTGAGATGATGCTTTTTTATAGGGTGGTTTATCTGTTTTTTCATAAAGCATGACTTGAACGCAGGCACAAAGTTGTTCTTGTTTCATTAAACGGCGATGAGCTCGGTTAAGATGGAAAATAAGCGCTTGCTTAATAATTTCAATGCTGGATAAAGCTTGAGCAAAACTGCGTGATGCTAAAATTCGTTTTGTGACAATAGCTGGATCATCAAGTTGGATACAGGATTGGCCTTTTAGCTCAAGAATAGTACGTGCCATAACCACAGAAAAAGCTTTTGCTAGATGATGCTCATTGGCAAAAGTTAAGTCTAAGCATGAATAAATCTCATAGCTACGTAATTGTTTGACCAATTGATAGCCAATTCCCCAGACTTCTTTAACAGACGTTTGTTGCATGAGGTCTTCAAGAAGTAGAGGATCTAAAGTAGTGAAATTACAAATTCCATTAAAGCTTTTAATTTTTTTAGCATAGTGATTGGCTAATTTTGCTTGAGTTTTTGAATATCCGATGCCAATACAGCAAGGTAAGCTTAACCAACTTTCTAGAGTTTCTACGACTTTGGCACAGTAAGAGTGGATATCTAGAGATTGAAGGTAAGGGGTAAGGCGAATAAAACATTCATCAATAGAATAAGCTTCTAGATCATCGGGTGAGAAAAATTCACCTAAAACTGAAAAAAAGCGACGCGAGATTTCAGCATATAAAGTGTAGTTGCTTGAATAGACGTGTACACCTGCTTGAAGAGCTTCTTGTTCGATTTGATACCATGGGGTACCCATTTTGATACCCATATTTTTTGCCTCTTCACTACGTGATACAACACATCCATCATTGTTAGAAAGTACTACAACAGGTAAACCAATAAGCTTTGGGTTGAATAGTCGCTCACAACTGACATAACAATTATTAATGTCTACAAGCGCATAAATTTCTCGATGTGAGATTTCCATTATGATTTCCCCCTTAAAAATAAAAATATTGGTAAAGCCACATGCATGAATTGAGTTTCATAAACACGATGTTGAAAAGTGTTGGGAGAAGAAAATCACATCTTGAATGTGTAACGAAATCAAGCTAACAAAATTTTTGGTAGAAAGCTAGGGGAGTTCCGACAGTCGGTTGTAAGTCGACAAAGAAAAGAAGATGAGGCTTAAATAATTTTTAAATAAAAAAGGAGACCGTATCGATCTCCTTTTGGGTGAAATATTTTAAGTTAGTTCCGATTACCACTTATGGCTATAAGAAACTTTAAGCGTTGCCCCATTTGCCACTAAATGGCTAGTGTTATCGCTCGTTCTTAATAATTGGCTATAAAGCGGGTAGTATTTACGATTAAACATGTTCTCTAAACCAATCGTCACAGTGTCTTTTTTGTTAAGTGCAAAGCTACTGATTAAATCTGCTGTGGTATAAGTTTTTACATCGTAGCGTCCAAAACTATTTACACCGTTCAAGCGATAATCTTCTGAACCGAAGTAAGTCGCTTGTAGACGGTTTGTCCAAGTTTCGGTTGGGCTATAAGAAACGTAAGCTGTGAGTTTTAATGGTGGAATACGGAAACCTGTCATGTCTTGTTCAGAACCGTTTTGAGGTTTTTCACGACCTTTCATCCACGTAACGCTACCACCAGTTCCCCAAACATTAGCATCGTCAAGATAATCAAGTGTTGCTTCAACACCAGTTACTTTTTCTTTTGTTCTAGCAAGCACTAGACCATTATTGAAAGATTGCACAGCCCCAAGATCTGAAGTTGAGTGGAATACCGCTAAACTTGATGAGAAGTTATTGAAATTACCTTTCCAGCCCAGTTCGTAGTTATCAACTTTTACAGGTTCTAAAAATGATGAGCCAAGGTTAAAACCTTCACCAGCATTACGGATAATCAAACCGACATCAGGCAACTGAAAACCTTGGTTAAACGATGCATAAATCGAGTTTTGATCATTTGGAGAGAAGGTCACATTAGCATTATACAACCATGCATCAGCTTTCACTTTTCCGCCTGGAACAGTGTAAGGGTTGGTCTTACCTAATTGTGATAATGGAACAAAACTATCAATTTGCGCATAGCTGTCTTCATAGCGTGTACCTGCTTCAGCTGACCATTGGTCATTAAAGCGGTGTTTTAACTGTATAAAACCGCCAACACTTTGCGTGGTGAGTTCGGGTAAATAAATGAGCTTGCCAGTTTTTACAAATTCTAGACCACCTGATTGATCATAAATTTGAGGGTCAAAAATATCTAAAGGCATTTCGCTTTTTTCACGGCTGAAGTCACCACCCCAAACCAATGAGGTATCGCCTAAAAACTCAAGTGGTGTCGTTACAGTTAAGCGGCTACCGAGTACATTATTTTCTTGATAAATCTGGTCGACTTGTTTGCCACGGTTCGCATTTCCACGAGCATCAAATGGTGAAAAACGGGTAAAGAAGTCACGGTAATAAATTTGCGCATCAACTTTATTGCCAAACAGGTCTTTGTTGGTATAGGTCAAATTGTATATTTGGTTTTCATTTTTATTTTGGTCTTTAAGCTTTAATCCTTTGATGGCTTTGGCTGGTACAGTTCCAGCTGGAGCTTTTTTAACACTTGGGTCAGATGCATAATCTGAGTCTTGCTCTGCATTATAGTAGTTTGCAGCAAATTGTAGATATTGGTTGTCATCAATATGGTAACCAAGCTTACCACCTATGCTGTAAGCATCGGCATCATAAAGGTCGCCTTGACTTGGTTCCGGTGCAACACGGTCACCACTTGCATCGTACGGACTACCAATACGTTGGTAACCAAAGTCGAGTGCATAGTCAAAAGCGTTAAAGCTGCCTGTGAAATATTGATGGATATCGCCACTTAAAGCATTAGAACGGAAATCTGTTAAAGGTGTTTGAAGTCCAACCACGGTTTTAGCCGTAGGTTCACCGCCCGCAGCTTTTGTGGTAATTGAAATAATACCGCCAGAAGCACCGCCACCATAAATTGCGTTACTGCCTCGAATCACTTCAATGTTAGCAATACTTTCAGGATCAATTGCTGAAAGTCCTCTTGATGTGTCGCGTGTCAGGTTCATTGGAACGCCATCGACCAAGATGAGGGCATTACGGCCACGTAAAGTTTGACCGTAATCGGTAATGGTTCGGCTTGAATCGGAAAGACCCGGTACGGCTTTCGCTAAAACGGTTGCAATACTGCCAGATGAACCATTTCTTAAAAGTTCAATTTGTTTTTCATCTAGCTTGGTGACTTGCTTGGCAGAAGTAGAAAGTTCATCTGCACGTGAAGCGGTAATTGTGATTGTAGGTAATGCTTCAGGCTTTTTTTCAACATCTGTTGTCTCAGGGGCTGAAGTTGCAAAGGCCGAATTTGAGAGAAAGATGGCTCCACCAAGTGAAAGGAGTGGAATGATATTTTTTACTTCAGACTTTCTTGTAAAAAGTTTATTACTTTTTATCTTATTTCCCATTATCTCGCCCTGAGAGTGATTTTAAATTGAGCGAATTATAAATGAGAATCATTGTAATTAACAATATTATTAATTGCTTAAAAATAATATATTTGAAATTTATTCAATGAATTAGGGGAGTAGGTGTCTATTCCCCCAGAAAATTGAATAGTGATTAGATTTCTTTAAAAGCATTTAGGTGGTTTTGATGGGCGCGGCGGATAATGCTACGGTCATCACCGAGTACAAAAAGCTGAACAGATTGTTGTTTCCATACTGCAATATCCTCAGGTTGTCGGGGAATAGCACAGAAATGCTTTTGACTATTTTTTGTTTTTGTATGCATCTCTTGGACTTTTTCTTTGACCTTCGGATGGCTGGTTTGCCACGGCATTCCCATAGATTGGGAAAGGTCGGCAGCACCTTCAAGAATAATATCGATGCCGTCAAGTTTTAGAATTTCATCTAATTGTTCTAGTCCTTCTAAGCTTTCAATCATGGCAACCACAACCGTCTCGCTTGCAGCTTGTTGAACAAAACTAGCTAAATCGTCCATGCCATATCGATTTAACCTTGTCGAATTCAGTCCTCTTTGCCCAAGCGGCATATAGTGGCAATTGTTCACAGCCTCTTGCGCCTGTTTAGCATTTTCAATACGTGGGAAAACAATGCCTGTTACCCCTGCATCGAGCAGAGGTAGTACTAGGTGGTTCGCGCTTAAAGGCACTCTTACAAATACATCGAGGCTCATAGCTCTAGCAGCTAAAACCATGGTCTCGACTTGAGACGTACTAAATAAAGTATGTTCCAAGTCGATAATAATAAAATCATAGCCCGCAAGTGCCATTTGCTCGACATTAATCGGAGAAGCTATGGAACAAAAGATTCCGTAGAGCGTCTCGCCGTGTGCTATTCGTTTCTTAAAAGAAATCGAATGCTTATTCATATTCAATTTCCTTAATAAGACTAAGCGGGTTTGGTGTGGTTTGTACTCTTAGGCGAATTTCCGGAAGGAAACGGCGACTCGCCAGCTGTTCAATGTCGATAGTGTCATCTGTAAAGTTAAATAATTCATATCGTTCGCTAAATTCTGGGTGAGCTTCTTTATGCTGATTGATGATGGTTCTTAACATGGTCCAGAATTTGATTTCATCGAAGTCATAATGTTCATTTAAGAAAATCGCTAACTCAGCCAGATTTACAAACCAAAGCGCATCTTGAGTAAAGTCTCTTAACTCATGTGGAGAGTGGGTTTCTAAGAACGAGTTTGGATTAATTTTGGCATGTTCTTTTGGAGCATCTTGTAAGTTAGGTAAAAGGTCCGGCTCACGTAAAAGATGACGACTAAAGCGAATTCCATCATGGAAATCTTTCAAAGCCGCTTTAACGGGTAAGCCATTTTTATGAATCAGTACCATGTTTTGTGCGTGTGACTCTAAAGCGAGACCGTGGCACCACAAAATATGCATGATAGGTAAATAAGCATTGGTCAGTAGTTTTTCTAACCAGAACTCGATACCGTACTCTTGAATCCATTCATCAATTAATGGTTTTTGGTCAATATCAACTTGCATTAGACCCGTTACAGGAATTGCCGATTCACCTTCTTTTAAGTAGCTGTAAATACTTTCGCGCCAAATGCAGGCAAGTGCGCCATATTGAACAGGTAAGGCAATCTGTTGGTTAACTGAAAGACCGCCAATCTCTCTTAAAATAACAGGCTTGCGCTGTTTTTCTAAAATATGGTCTTGCTCAACAATGTTATAAAGCCAGTCACTCATTTTTGCAGCATTTTGAACGGTATGTGGGGCCAATACTCGAGAGGTGGAGGTATTGACCAAGTTCATTGCTAACTTTAGAGAAAGTGCCGAGATGTCACTAATATTCGATAAGGTTCGAATCGACTGTTGCGGTAAGTAAGTTGGACCTTCAATATCTAATGGGATGATCAGTTGGTTGCTGATTGCATCCTGATAATATAATTCAATAATTTTATCCCACTGCCACGGGTGAATTGGGGTGAGGATATAATCTTTAAAATCTACATTTTTCTCTTTCAATTGATTATTAATAGTTTGTAGATCTTTTTCTGAAAAATGCTGTTTATAAAGCTGCTCTAGGTTAATGGTTTCACTTAAAACCAGTTTGCATAAACTGTTATGAGTCGCCGCCCATTGAACCGTAAAACCTTCAGAAAGCTCTGGTGCATATTTTTGGTTTTCTTTTAAATCGAAGCCGATACGAGACTTAAAACTTGGATGATATAAATGCGCATTGGTAATCCGTGCTTCTTGTTCTAGGTAAGGCAAGGTTCTTAATGGTTGAGCAGGTGCTTGGCTTAAAGTCTGCGCATGTTTAACGTAAGTTAAATTGAGTTCATCATTAAAGTTTTGCCATTTAACTGGGTCTGCTTCAATAATATTTTTTAGATCGGCAAGTAGTGTTTTTAAGCTAGGGCGAGTTTCAGCGCCTAAAGTAATATCAGAACGTATTAAACTTGAAGGATCTAACTTAATTCGTTTAAAACTGAAATGTCGTTTGGCCTCACAGGTATAAAAAACAGTATCGGAAACATAAAACTTGATCTGACCTTTAGAAAACTCATATTTAAAAGTATTTTCAAAAATGAGTGCTTGTAATAACTGGCCCATCACGCGATTTTCCGCGAGGGTTTTATAATTAGTTTGTTGTGTCGGTTCAAGAGGGCAAAGCACTTCTGCACCGCGATATTTATAAATAGGATTTTCAACTTCAATCCAGATTGGATTGCCACCACTGTGGTAGAGCGTATTTAACATATTTGCCTTAATTGGTAATGTAAGTGAATTAATTAATAAATCGCGGTACTGCTGGCCTTTGGCACTAAAGTTTTCTTGTGCAAGCGTAAGGCGTGTGGCTTGCCAAAGCTCAGATTCTTCAATGACCGTAACTCGTGCAATTGCACTGATGAGATGAGCAATGTGATTGATCACGAGGTAATATTTTAAAAAGGTCCATGCGTCTTTTTGAGAGAACCAAACAGTACTATCTTCAGAAATAGATGAGTCATCTTCTATCATTTCTGGAACAATGCTAATGCCTTCCATGTCTCGAAGAATAAGGCGATGTGGATAGCCGTTTTTAAATTCCATTAAACTATTTTGCATGTGCGCTTCTACGCTAATGCCTTTATTTGCAAACAACTCAATTAATGGAATGAGTGAAACTTTAACGTACTGTTTCCACCAGAAAGTAATGAAGTCTTTCGCATCTTTCGATTGTAAGTTTTGGTTGGGTGCTGCTTGCTGAATAAAGCTTAAAAGCGGGATTTCATGGTTTTCATTTTCTTCAACCAAACCGCCGAGCATTCGAGTATTTTCTAATACATCAGGTGTGAGTCCTGCTCTATAAATAATACCAAATGAACTTTCAAGCTCTGGAATTTTGACTGTTTTTGCCTCTAACTCCGGCAGAATCATAAGGTCTGGATATTGCTCATTAATCTTGTGATTAATAATAATTTTGCTTGCATCAATCGCGCGTTCCATTTCATCCATTGGGTTATTACGAATGAAACTGGTAATTCGTACATCAATTGAAAGCTTTAAGAATAGGTTCGATTGAGGTAACCACACGGTACGAACGGATGAAGTTGGCCATACGGTTTGACCTAATGCACCCAGATAAATTACGTCTTGGCTGTCTAAATGTTTTTTTAAAGATGGATGTTTAACTAAGAAATTGGCTTGCCAAGGGTGGGTTGGCATAAGTTCATAATTTGCTAGGTTTTCTTGCAAACGATCTTTTGCTGTTTTTAAAACTTCATCTTCAATATGATGAGAAGACTGTTCTTCACTTACAAGCTTTTGGATTAAAGAAGAATGAATTGCAAAGTAATGAAGTTGAAAACTTGCGCCTAACTCAGGGCTATACTTTTTCATGTCTTCTTTAGAAAAACCTAAATTAGCTTTAGAAGTCACATGAAAAGGGTGCCCATATAACATGCCTTGCTCAGTTGCCTGAAAACCACTAACTACTTTAGATGCTGTTTGAGATGGCTTGTTTTCTAAAAAGAATTTTGTATTTTCGATACTATTGGCAATATCAGAATACAGGTTCTTATTTTGGTTTTTATCTTTAAATAAGCTATTCAGTTCATCTGTAATAAGCTTCACTAATTTTTTAGGGTCGGTTAGCGATTCAAAATTATTGTCGCTTAAGTTTTGCAGGACAAATCCGCGCTGATATCTATGATAACCAGTAGTCGAAAGGTGCTGAACTGCGCCATAAACAACCGTGTTAGATGAATTAAACGTATAAGCAAAATACAGTGTGTCTGGTTGCTCTGTATATAAGGTGAATAAAGGAGAGTCTTGAGATGGAATGATGTGCTCTTCAAGATTTACTTTAAGTTCACGAAAAAAAGTATTCAGGTACTGTTCGAAAAGTTTATAAGACCATGCATCGGTTGTAATAATTGAGTTCATTCTTGTGCCTCTTCTAAAATTGTATCCATTAAGAATCTATTCAAAATCACCACTAATCCCGCACCGATAAAAAATAGTGAAGTGCAGATCAATGCAGCGGTAATATTGAAAAATGAGTAGGTGAGCGTGATGGTGATTGGGCCAATAAGTTGTCCTAAGACAAAGGCACTATTAGAAATCCCAATCACTTTTCCTTGGCTTTGAGCGCCAGCTTTTAGAGAAATGGTGTGTAAGATCGAAGGGATAAGGGCTGCGAAACAAAAGCCTTGTATGAGCCGTAATACAAGAATCAGCCAGAGATTAGATACCCAGATCAATGCGAAAATCGTGATACCGCAAATTAAAGATGCGTAAATGAAGTTATTAAAAGAATCTCCTTTATCATCATTTCTTTTTCCCCAATAGGTTGCCGCAATAAAGGCAGCTCCCCATGAAAGCGCATGAATAGTTCCTGTTAAACTCGCAGCAGATAACGATGAATGAGTGCTCTGGCTTATTTCACTAATGTATAAAACAAAGCAAGACACTAAGCCAAAGCCGCCCGCTTGAACCAAAATGCCGGCACTTAACCATGAAAAAATCGTTCTATCAAAGAAGGCTGGAAGCTTAGATTTCTCTTTGGTTTTTGACGCTTCGGTTTTAACGGGATTGGTTAGTACAAATGACGCAATCACAATGAGTGTCACCACAACAAATGCTGTCGCGTTGAGTAATACTTCAACCCGCCACTGATCCATAAATATCCCGCCGAGCACGGGACCACATAGACAAGCGAGTGCAACACTACTTTGTAGTTGCCCAAAAGCGGCACCACGTTGTTGTTCATTAGAAAGATATGAAACATAGGCATTTAAAATCACGGAAAGACCGCAAAAACCGAGTAAAATTCGCGCGAAAATAAAGAGGTATAAATGCTGGGCGCTCGCCATGAGCAGTATTGAAATACAGAAACCTGCCAGAGAAAGTAGCAAGGCTTTTTTATGGCCGAATGTGTCGGATAGGTGACCCACAATCGGTGCTGTAAATAAACTGCCAATAGCCGGAGCCGCGAGTGCCAAACCTGCCCAGATAGTGGGAGCACTCATATGCGCCGTCAGTTTTTCCATATAAAGCGGCATGATCGGAATAAGCACCATGAGCCCGAAAGTGGAAAAAAACTGACAGAGCAAAATAATGAAATGATCTAGGCGAGATGAGCGCATGATTTAGATATCCATGGTCTCATAGCTAGAAACAGATAAGCTGTGATAAGGGTTTGGCGTGGTTCCGATTTTACTTGGCATGCCTGTTGAGTCGCTTTCTTGTGCAAGTAAAGGCGTAAGTAGCTGCTTGAATGGCCAAGTCTTATTGTCAAAAAGATAGGTTTGAATTTGCGATTTTGTTCGCTCTGAAATCGGTTGGGTTTCTACAAAATCTTGAATAATATCTTGAACCATCTCCCAAAAATCGCTTTCTGTACGATCTGTATATTTCAAAGTCGCTAAAGCAATCGGGTAGAGGTTAATTTGAATCCCTAGGGTAATGAAGTAATTGAATAGGTCTTCATTTTTAGTAAAGATAAGATTGTTCGGTGTGCTCGTGTCAATGGTATAAATCGGAGGTGTAAAACCACTTTCTTCAATGGCTGTGGTACATATTCTTAAGGTATCGTGGTCACGTAAAATAAAGCATCTCAACTTATTATTTTCATAACACACCATGGTGTTTTGCCCGTGGCATTCAGGCATGATTCCTTTTGCCCAAAGTGTTAAGAATGTTTGAATAAAATGAACACTTAAGTCTTTTAGTAATGACCATTTGTCACCTTCAACACCTAAAGTTTCCCAAGGGTCAACATATGTACAGCTTAAAGCTGACATAGTGATTGGCGTGACGTTTTGGTCTCGGCAAATATCCGGTAAATGTCGGACTTGGCAACCGATTACACCTAAATTTTTTACAATCGGCTCTTGTTTACCCAGCACCCACCAATGTGTTTCATTACTCAAAAAGAGACGATTTTTTATTAAAGCAGTTTCATTAATAACTTCATTTAAAAAATCATAAGCCATATGTCCATTCATTAAATAACGGCCTGGCATAGAGCGGATTGCACCTAATGTTTTAGCATTGGTTGATAGTTTTAAATGAAGAGTCGGGTTTGCGTTGTGAATAAGGGTTCTTAAAGAAGACGTAGGTGAACCAATTGTCGTGACATGGTTCAGGTCAATACCGCCGTACTTATTTTCATCAAACTTTAAATAGCGATGTTGAGTCTCTAGCAAAGGCAGGGCTAAGTAATCATCTGAAAGCTGAGCCATTTTTTCAGCAATAAGACTTTCTTCAGATTCCGATAACAGAAGCTCTTTATGAGGAATCGACTCCATATTGTTGATCACGTCATCCTTCTTAAATGCCCACCAATACACCTCAATTTCTTTTTGAGTTGTGAGGCGCGCAAGTTCACCTTTTGAGTGAGCGAATGGATGAAATGGGCGATCGGCTACCAGCGAGAGCAATTCACTGGTAATTAAAGGTGAAGAAAATGAAAGGGCTGACTGTAGAATTTGAGGAATTTTTTCAGCCGTTACTAAGTTATCTAGCCAATAATTAATCGCTTTTTGATGGTGTGGTGATGGCCACCAAGATGCTTGGGCTAAATAGTTAAAAACCTCAGAAATAGAAATTTTAGAAGTTGTATTACTTAACAGGTTATGAAGCAAAACCTCGGGTTGAGTAATATAGAAAGGATTTACACCATCTACTTTTAAACAGTTGAAATAGAGTTCCAACTCATCGTTTAGAGTAATTGCCAGATAAGGCTTTTTATAGGAAATATGATCTCTAAAATCTCCATAATTCTCCATGTAGAGTGCATCTATCGTTTTTTGTAGTTGTGCGGTGTAAATCCGATCTAACATTTTATTTATTCCTATTCTTATAAAAGCGGTAGAACCGTGCCAACGTTTTGTTCTTGCGCGGCATTGAAGAACCACTTAGCGCAGACAATGTCATCAATCGCCATGCCCATTGGGTTGAGTAAAATGATTTCATCTTCGTGTTCACGACCGTTTTTATGACCAATAATGATGTCGCCAAGTTCGGCATGCAGTTTTTCACGGCTGAATAAACCATCTTCAACGAGTACATTGATGACTTTCTTTTCTCGGTTGGATTGGTCCCAGTCATCTACAATCACTTTGTCCACTTTTAAGAAGACTTCAGGCTCAATATCCATAATTGAAATATTTGAAACAAAGCAGCCTTTTTTAAGCCATTCAAATGGAATGTAAGGTTTATCTGAAACTGTGCAGGTAATCAGCACATCTGCTTGCTCAATTGCAGACTTAGCGCTGTCATGAATTTCAATTTCTAATTGCGGATATTCCGATAAGAACAACGCTTTGAGTTTTTCAGCCGCTTCAGGGTTTACATCAAATAAATGGATTTTTTTCACTTGAGCATATTGTTCAAGCACAGTCTTAATCTGCATTTGAGCAATTGGCCCGCAGCCAATCACGGTAATGTCTGAAAAGTCTTTTTTCGCTAGATATTTAATTGAAACACCCGTAATTGCAGCAGTTCGCATGGCACTAATTAAGCTGCCTTCCATCACTGCGACCGGATAGTTTGTTTCTGAGTCATTTAAAACAATCAGTGCACTAGCACGCGGAATATTGAATTTTTTAGGATTGTGTTGTCTTGAACCAATCCATTTGATTCCAGCAATTGGGTCGTTGCCCCCTAAATAACAAGGCATTGCGATAATACGGTCAGCAATATGATCTGCACCTTGCCAGCGAAGATAAGGTTTTAAGGGTTGTACAAATTGTTTATTTGCATGCAGGGTTAAACCTTCGGTAATCGCTTCAATAAATGAATTGCTATGATTTGCGCCAAGATTTAATAAATCTGATTGACTTAAGTATCGAAGGGTAGCCAAATTGCTCATGAATATTTCCTAAGGAGAAGGTTAAACAACATTTTGTAAAGTAAGGTTTTCTTGGCGTCGTAAGTTTCGATTGAAGTGACGCTTCTTAATCATTTCGAACCATTCATCTTCATAAACCAAATCTAGATAACGGTCGCCGCGATCAGGCAATAGCGTTAAAACGCATGACCCAGCAGGAATGCTTGGAATCAGTTTTTTTATTGCGGAAATAGATGAGCCGCTTGAGCCACCTGCAAAGATTCCTTCATGTTCAAGAAGTTCTCTGCAACCCAGTGCTGACTCATAGTCATCTACGTAAATGACATCATCAATTTCATCGGGGGAGAGTAGCGGTGGAACAGTACTTGCCCCAATGCCAGGAATTTCGCGCGGACCAGATGTACCACCGAACAACACAGAGCCGACGATATCGACTGCGATCACTTTTAATTCTGGAAATCTTTCTTTAAGGCGACGAGATACACCCATAATCGTGCCAGAGGTACTTGCCCCAATCACGAGGTAATCAATCTTGCGATCAATTTGATTTAAGATTTCTTCTGCTTCACCAAAATAGTGGCTTTTCCAGTTGTTTGGATTCGCATATTGATTAATCCAAACAGCATTTGGTAGTTGCTCACAAAGACGCTTTACAGTGTCAATTCTGGTTTTTAAATAACCGCCGTTTTGGTCTTTTTCAGAGACCATTTCGATATTGGCTTTGTAAAGCTTCAACATTTGTAAGTTTGCTGAAGCAATTTTCGGGTCAATAACAGCCGTAAATTTTAATCCATATATTTTGCATGCCATTGCAAGTGCAATGGCTAAGTTTCCTGAAGAACTTTCAACAATATGACTATCTTTATTAATTGCTCCAGATTTTAGACCTTCCTGTAGCATGAATAATGCTGGACGGTCTTTAATACTTCCTCCTGGATTTAACAATTCCATTTTCGCAATCACTGAGATCGATTGATGCGTGAATAGCCTTGATAATTGTAATAGTGGCGTTTTACCTATGCAGTCGAGAAT
>NZ_JABVBF010000062.1 GCF_013344765.1 Acinetobacter lactucae | reverse complement strand
CACCTTCTTCTGAGCCATAATGATACCAATTAAAATAACAATCCCACCTAGCGTGTGATAAATGGTCCATTGCTCAGACAACCAGACGCTTGCAATAACTGCTGTAAAGACAGGCACCAAGTTCATAAAAATACTTGTTCTATTAGGACCGAGTTGTTGAACAGCTAACATCCAAACTAACGGCGCAATGAGTGAAGCAAATACACCTGCATAAATAGCGCTTGGCGCATTTTCTACATTTAAAGCATCGAGTCCAAACCAAAGAATTAAAGGAATATGAAATATTACAGAAAATCCAATCTGAACATATAAGCTTGTCATAATTGGCAGAGGCAACTGCCATTTTTTCAAGAAGACACCATAAAATGCATAGAAGAATACGGCAATAATCATTAATGCATCACCAAGATGCCCACCACCACTTAGCAGCTTATTAATATCTCCTTGGGACATGACATAGAGCAAACCTGCAAAAGACAAAATACTGCCAAAAACTGCAAAGCGATTAGGCACATCTTTTAAAATGGCAAGCGATACAAAGATCGTAAAGATAGGGATAAATGCATTCACAATTCCCATATTGGTTGCACTGGTATAATGGGCAGCCGTATAAGCTAAACCTTGATAAAGTACCATCCCAAATGCACTTAACACCGCAAGTTTAGGTAAATATGGCTTTATGAGTTGTTTTTGTCTCCAAACGGGGAAAAACATAAATGGAGTCAAAATAATAAAAGCAATTAACCATCGATAGAAGCTAATGCTTACCGGAGAGATATAATCCGAGACATAGCGGGTGACTACAATATTTAAAGACCAAATCAGTACTGCCAAAATGGGAAAAATAAATGCCCACTTGTGATATTTCATGACCTGACTCATAGCAATACACCATCTACAAAAGAGATTTTATTTTGAAGAATGTCTTAATAAATTGAAATATCGTATTTCCGACATTGATATTGAACTTAGGACATCGCCTTTTTTAAAATAATGTCCAAGCTTTCATGGCATGCTCTACAACTTTATGCAATTGCTCAGTACTCGCGCCGTCTCTGGCCTGTATAGTAAGGCCTTGAATGACCGTAGCATAAAAATCTGTCATTTCCTGTAGAGGAGCATTGGCTGATAAATCACCCTGCTCGACACCTTGTTGAAGACGTTTTAATAATTTTTCTTTGGTCTTTATGCGTTTATCCAATAGGTTTTGCTGCACATCTTGAGTGGCATCAGAACAATTCATGGCAGCAACTACCAACATACAACCTGCGGGCTTATTCGGTTGAATTAAGCGTTTTAGATTGTCATAAAGATATAATTCAAAAGCGATTTTTGCTGTTTTTGCTTCCAAAAAGATGGTCTCAATAGGACACGCTTCATGAGCCAAATAGTAATCAATACTTTTATAAAACAGCCCTGCCTTATCACCAAAGGTACTGTAAAGGCTCGGTGCTGTAATTTCCAAAGCTTGCGTTAAATCACTAATAGACGTTGCTTCGTAGCCATGCTCCCAAAAGAGCAACATAGCTTTCTCTAAAACCTGTTGTTCATCAAAGCATTTAGGACGCCCACGCTTCTTTTTTAGCGTTTCTTCAGTAACAACAAGATCTGTTTCATACCTATTTGTCATAAAGATCACATCTATTTTTATAACAATCGTTATTAAATTAATTGACGTTCGATTTTTTATCAACTATTTTATTTTCATAATGATCGTTAGTTAATTAATAAATTGCCCTTCTTTACTCCAAATTTAGCCAAGTAAGGATCTCCTATGGACCAATCTTCTATTTCTAAATCGCGACCCACAACCTCCACTCAAGGGAGCTGGTTTGCTATTTTGGCCGTTTCTATTGCTGCATTTGCATTAGTAACAAGTGAATTTTTACCTGTTGGTGTTCTAAATAGTGTCGCAACTGATTTAAATATTTCAGTAGGTACCGCAGGCCTCATCATTACCGTACCCGGTATTATGGCAGCAATTGCGGCACCTCTATTACCAGTATCTGTAAAACAACTAGATCGGCGTTATGTGCTGATCTTGCTGACGGCCATTATGGTGATTGCCAATACCATTACCGCTTTTGCTGAAAACTTTCATGTTTTATTGCTGAGCCGCCTAATTTTAGGTATTTCAATTGGTGGTTTCTGGGCGACAGCAATTGCTTTAAGTGGGAAATTAGCTCCTTCGCATCTTCCTATTGCTAAAGCAACTGCGGTCGTGATGGCAGGTGTAACTTTTGCTACAGTTTTAGGTGTGCCTATTGGAACTTGGTTAAGTGAATTTTATGGCTGGCGTAGTGCTTTTGGAATTACAGCAGGCATTGGCTTAATTGTTTTAATCTTACAATTAATCTTTTTACCTAAACTTGTACCAGACTCGGCAATTCACATGAAAGATTTGCCAGCACTATTACGTACTCCTAAAGCACGTAGTGGCATGTTAATTGTCTTATTAATTGGACTTGCTCATTTCTGTGCATATAGCTATTTAGCCCCTTTCTTTAAAAATGTTGCCGGTTTTAATGGCACAACCATTAGTTCATTATTATTGCTCTATGGAATTGCAGGTATTTTCGGAAATGCTTTTGCTGGATATAGTGGCAATCTAAATGTCCGTTATACATTAGCTTTTGTCGGTACATGCTTTGCAATCGTATTTTTTGGATTCCCTCTTTTTGCCGTTCATGAGTTTGGTGCTATTGTCTTAACTGCATTGTGGGGATTTGCATTTGGCGCTTTTCCTACCTCAGCGAATATCTGGATGTTTGTACATGCACCACATGCAGTTGAAAAAGGTATGCCCCTATTTGTAGGTATGTTTCAGGTGATGATTGCGACAGGTTCTTTATTAGGTGGCTATGTAGTTGATCATTTCAATGAAAATACTTTAATTTATGGTGTATTAAGCTTTGTTGCCTTAGCATTGCTGAGCACATTTACCTTAGCGAAAGGTTTAAATAACCCTAAAGCTACTTGTGAAAATTAAAATATGAGTTAGAGCATATAGATGAACAATGAGGACCAGCAATTTTCTTTATTAAATAGTATAGAAGTACATGAATTTCTATACCAAAAAGAAGATATTGTTCGTCCTCACGCATCTCTTTGGGGAGATTTTAATTTCAGTTTAAATGGAATTTTAGAAATACAAGTCGAAGAACAGCTATATCTTTCCCCACCTAGCTATGGTCTTTGGATTCCCCCAAAAACTGTTCATCAATCCACCCATATCGACCATGAAATTCATTATATCTGTATTCGATTACACCCTAGCCTCTGTTCTAGTTTAGGTAACGTCTGTAAATGTTTTAGTATTCAGCCTTTTTTTCGTACCTTAGTTTTACAAATTCTAGAGCAGCAGAAACAAACCGAACAACCTGAATATCTAGAACATCTTTTACAAGTTTTATTCGATCAACTCAAACAAGCTCCTGCATATTCGCATTATTTACCACAAACACGGCATCCTGTTTTATTGCCTATTTTAGAAAAACTTTCAGATCCTTTACTTTTTGATCACTCTTTACAGCAGTTGCTACAAAACTTTTCGGTTAGTGATCGCCACTTATTACGTTTGAGTCAACAAGAGCTTCAACTTTCGTTGTCCGAATGGAGAAATCGGGCCAAAATTGTTTATGCTATTCATCAGATTCGCCAAGGAACGCCTATCAAGCGTTTAGCATACGATTTAGGTTATCAACATAGCTCAAGTTTCATTGAATTTTTTAAACGTTACACTGGGCAAACACCTATCCAAATCAAAAATAACTAGAATTCAGTTTATCTTTAAAAACTTTTTCTTTTTTGAACACGAATATTATTGCACTACCCCTCAATAGCAGTTAAAACAAATGCGTTACTTGATATCAATTACAATCTTTAGGAAAGACTCATGACACAATCTGTATATCACATTCCAGTAAAAGCGATTTCAGGCGAAACGGTTGACCTCGAACAATACAAAGGGAAAGTTCTACTTATCGTAAATACTGCTTCTAAATGTGGTTTAACTCCACAATACGAAGGCTTAGAAAAACTTTATCAAGCAAAAAAAGATCAAGGTTTTGAAATTTTAGGCTTCCCCGCAAACAATTTTAAAGAGCAAGAACCTGGTTCTGATGACGAAATTCAACAGTTCTGTTCACTAAATTATGATGTTCATTTCCCTTTATTTTCTAAAGTTTCCGTAGTCGGTGAAGATAAGCATCCACTTTACCAAGCTTTAACAACAGCTCAACCGGAACGTACAGGTGAAGGTCCTTTCCGCGAGCGTTTAGAAGGCTTAGGTATTCCGACTAACCCTGCTCCAGAAGTTTTATGGAACTTCGAAAAGTTTTTAATCAATAAGAATGGTGAAGTCGTGGCTCGCTTTGCTCCGAACCTAACAGCAGACGACGAACAAATTGTTAAAGCAGTTGAAGCAGAGTTAGCAAAATAATATTTTAAAATGTAAAAAAGGGCGTTTTATACGCTCTTTTTTATGCTCTCCTCAAAGTGTTGTTCGTTTGCAAAAATACAATCTTTCTTCATATTTTATACCTATAGTATTTATTTGCTTTAATTAATGTTGTTTGTAGTTATGAAAAAAGTTTTACAGGGCGCATTTCTTCCTTTTGTAATTTTTGCTTCAGGCATGCTTTTACTCGGGTGCGATCAGGCACAAGACCATGCTACCGAACAAGAAAAGACTGAAATCACTGAACAGGCAGCTGACCAGACTCTTGAGCAACAAGAGGTAGATACTGCACCCAATAAAACCGAACTTAAAAGCGGTAATATTTTTTATATGGTCCGCGACGCTGCTAATTTACAGCTTAAAGCTGGTGACTATGTTGAACAACTTAAAGATACTCAGCTTGATGTTGAACAAGCCATCCAAGATAAAAATCAGAATGAATTAAAAACTACAGTCACAACTTTAAAACAGCAATTAGAAGGTTTAAATCAAGCACTTTTGACTTTAGATATCAAAAGTCAGGAAATTGAGAATATTCGCCAAAGTTTATTACATGCCAATCAACAAGCTCTTAGCATGCCATTACTAAACGGGAAATTAGATCAAATTAATTTTGACCAAATTGAAAAACAACTGAATACCATTCAAATGGATATGGTGAAGCTGGCTGCCATGATTATGGCAGGAGATGAAAAGTCAGATTCAAAAACTGAATCTTAAAAAACAATTTATAAAAAAAGCCACCTTACGGTGGCTTTTTTAATCTCAAACCGGCAATTAGAGTGCGCGGTTTTTGATTTTACGGATAGTTTCAAGCTGTGCAGCGGTTTCTGCCAAGGCAGCCAACGCAGCAGCTGAGTCCAAATCACTCTTTTGGTTTGCAAGCAATTGTTCAGCATTTTTACGTGCTTCTAAAATTGCCGCTTCATCCAAATTGTCAGCGCGGATTGCAGTATCTGCAAGAACCGTTACAACATGAGGTTGAACTTCTAAAACACCGCCAGATACATAGACGATTTCTTCTGTACCATTTTCCAACTGAACACGAATCGGGCCCGGTTGAAGCAAGGTTACAAGTGGAGCATGTCCTGGCAAAATACCAAGCTCACCACCAGCACCTTTCGCGATTAACATCGTTACTGCGCCAGAGTAAATAGACTCTTTAACACTTACGACATCACATTGCATAGTCGCCATGAGATGATCTCCTTAAATTAGAGTTTCTCAGCTTTAGCAATCACTTCGTCAATACCACCAACCATATAGAACGCTTGTTCTGGGATGTGATCGTATTCACCAGCTAATAGACCTTTAAAGCCACGAATCGTTTCTTTAAGCGGTACTAATTTACCAGGAGCACCAGTAAACACTTCAGCTACGTGGAATGGTTGAGAGAAGAAACGTTGGATTTTACGCGCACGGTAAACAACCAATTTGTCTTCTTCAGCTAACTCATCCATACCCAAGATTGCGATGATGTCTTTAAGCTCTTTATAACGTTGCAATACGTTTTGTACTGCACGCGCAATTTCATAGTGCTCTTGACCAACAACTAATGGGTCTAACTGACGTGAAGTTGAGTCAAGTGGATCGATCGCTGGATAGATACCAGAAGATGCGATGTCACGGCTCAATACTACTGTTGCATCTAAGTGAGCAAATGTAGTTGCAGGAGATGGATCTGTTAAGTCATCGGCAGGTACATATACTGCTTGGATCGATGTGATCGAACCAGATTTAGTAGATGTAATACGCTCTTGAAGAACACCCATTTCTTCTGCAAGTGTAGGTTGGTAACCTACCGCAGATGGCATACGACCTAACAATGCTGATACTTCAGTACCGGCAAGTGTATAACGGTAGATGTTGTCGACGAATAATAATACGTCACGACCTTTACCATTTTCGTCTTTTTGATCACGGAAGTATTCAGCCATAGTCAAACCAGTTAACGCTACGCGTAAACGGTTACCTGGTGGCTCGTTCATCTGACCGTAGACCATTGCTACTTTGTCAAGAACGTTAGAATCTTTCATTTCGTGATAGAAGTCGTTACCTTCACGAGTACGCTCACCAACACCAGCAAACACAGATAAACCTGAGTGAGCTTTCGCGATGTTGTTGATCAACTCCATCATGTTAACGGTTTTACCAACACCAGCACCACCGAATAAACCAACTTTACCACCTTTTGCAAACGGGCAAAGTAAGTCAATTACTTTAATACCAGTTTCTAAAAGGTCAGTAGAAGCTGCTTGTTCAGCATAAGAAGGTGCTTGACGGTGAATCGGCAAACGCTCTTCAGTCGCTACAGGACCTGCTTCATCAATTGGGCGACCCAAAACGTCCATGATACGACCAAGCGTAGCTGGACCTACTGGAACAGAAATCGGTGCATTTGTGCTGGTTACATTAAGGCCACGTTTAAGACCTTCTGTAGAACCCATTGCGATGGTACGAACAACACCATCGCCAAGCTGTTGCTGAACTTCTAGTGTAGTTTCAGTACCGTCAACTTGGAGAGCGTCATAGATCTTAGGAACGCTATTGCGCTCAAACTCGACGTCGATAACCGCGCCGATGATCTGAATGATACGACCGCTACTCATTGCTGTCTCCTCAATTCAAACTTAATAATGTTAAACGGCAGCGGCACCGCCAACGATCTCGGAAATTTCCTGAGTAATCGCGGCTTGACGCAGCTTGTTGTAAATGAGTTGTAGGTCTTTAATCAACTGTCCTGCGTTGTCTGTCGCTGCTTTCATCGCGACCATACGAGCTGACTGCTCACATGCAACGTTTTCAATCACACCTTGATAAACCATAGACTCGATATAGCGAACCAACAAACCATTTAACAATTCTTCTGCTTCTGGTTCGTAGATATAGTCCCAACCATAAGTACGGTTGAGATCATCGCCTTCTTCTGCTGGTGCTAAAGGAACAAGTTGTTCTACTTTAGGCTGCTGAGTCATTGCATTAACGAAGCCATTTGATACGAGATAGATACGATCTAATTCGCCTTTATCAAATGCATCAAGCATAACTTGGACTGAGCCAGTTAACTGTTCCAAACTCAGCGCATCGCCAAGTTGGGTAGTTGCACCGAGCACTTTACCGCCGTAATTCTTAAAAAACGAAACCGCTTTTTGACCAATTAAAGCAAATTCAACTTCAATTGACTGCTGTTGTTGTGCTTTGACATGCTGCACAACTTTCTTGAACAAGTTAATGTTCAAGCCACCTGCCAAACCACGATCTGAAGACACTACGATATAGCCAACACGCTTAACCGGGCGGTCAACCATATAACGGTGTTTATATTCAGGGTTTGCTTGTACCAAGTGAGCAATTACACGGCGCATATTATCGGCATACGGACGGCCCTGAGCCATGCGCTCTTGCGCACGACGCATTTTAGAAGCAGCTACCATTTGCATCGCGCGAGTAATCTTTTGCGTGCTCTTGATACTAGCTACTTTGGCGCGAATTTCTTTTAAATTTGCCATACGCTTAACCTAGTATTCGAAAGCTCTTTCGAGCTTCCGAAGGTTGATCCGTGAACCAAACTTAACTAAAACTAAACTTAGTAAGTTTGAGTCGCTTTAAAGCTTTCAATACCTGCTTTGATTGCTGCTTCGATGTCTTTGTTGTAATCACCAGTTTCATCGATTTGTTTCATCAACGGAGCATATTCTGAGCGGAAGTAAGAAATTAACGCAGCATCAAAGTCTACGATTTTCTTAACTTCTACGTCAGCCATGTAGCCTTCGTTAGATGCATAAACAGAAACAGCTTGGTCAGCAATTGAGTAAGGAGCATATTGTTTTTGCTTCATTAACTCAGTTACACGTTGACCATGTTCAAGTTGCTTACGAGTTGCTTCGTCAAGGTCAGAAGCGAACTGAGCAAACGCAGCCAATTCACGGTATTGTGCTAAAGCGGTACGGATACCACCAGACAATTTTTTGATGATCTTAGTTTGAGCAGAACCACCAACACGAGATACAGAGATACCTGCGTTCACAGCAGGACGAATACCTGCGTTGAATAATGATGTTTCTAAGAAGATCTGACCGTCAGTAATCGAAATTACGTTCGTTGGTACGAATGCAGATACGTCACCTGCTTGAGTTTCAATAATTGGCAATGCAGTTAAAGAACCAGTTTTACCAGTTACTGCACCATTAGTGAATTTCTCAACGTAGTCAGCAGATACACGAGAAGCACGTTCAAGAAGACGTGAGTGAAGATAGAATACATCACCCGGATACGCTTCACGGCCTGGTGGACGACGTAAAAGCAATGAAATTTGACGGTAAGCAACTGCTTGCTTAGACAAATCATCATAAATAATAAGAGCGTCTTCACCGCGGTCACGGAAGTATTCACCCATTGTACAGCCAGAGTACGGAGCTAAGTACTGCATTGCAGCAGGATCAGCAGCCGCAGCAGCGACAACAGTTGTATACGCCATAGCGCCAGTTTCTTCTAGCTTACGTACAACGTTTGCAATTGTTGATTGTTTTTGACCAATCGCAACGTATACACATTTAATGCCAGAGTTTTTCTGAGCGATAATCGCATCGATCGCCATCGCTGTTTTACCAGTTTGACGGTCACCGATGATCAACTCACGTTGGCCACGGCCAACAGGAATCATTGTATCAACTGATTTATAACCAGTTTGAACAGGCTCATCTACAGATTGACGCCAAATTACACCTGGTGCTACTTTTTCAACAGCATCAGTTAATTTCGCATCAATTGGGCCTTTACCATCAATTGGGTTACCCAAAGCATCGACAACACGGCCAAGAAGTTCAGGACCAACTGGAACTTCTAATACACGACCTGTACAACGAGCTTTTTGACCTTCTTGAAGGCTTAGGTAGTTACCTAAAACAACGGCACCCACTGAATCCTGTTCTAGGTTCAGTGCCATACCAAATAAGCCGCCGTCGAATTCGATCATTTCACCGTACATTGCATCAGCAAGACCGTGAATGCGCACGATACCGTCGGATACCATAACAATGGTACCTTCGTTTTTAGCGGTCGCGCTGGTGTCCAGATCTCCGATACGCTGTTTAATGAGCGCACTGATCTCGGATGGATTCAGTTGTTGCATTGCGCTATTCCTCAATCTTTTATTAGTTCAGTCTTCATCATTTGCATTATGCAAGAAGACGAGTACGCATTTTTTCAAGCTTGTTAAGCGCAGAATCATCTATCACTTGATCGCCTGCACGAATTACAACACCTGCAATAAGCTCAGGTTTAACTTCAACTGAAACAGTTACAGTACTGTTAAAACGCTTTTCTAAAGCAGATTTCAACAGTTGCTCTTGTTCAGCAGTTAACGGGAAAGCCGATTCAATCACGACATCCACATTGTTGTTATTCTGTGATTTAAGCTGTTCATATTCTGCTTCAATTTCAGGTAACAACATTAAACGATCGTTATCTGCAAGAAGTGTCAAAAAGTTAGACACTGCTTGAGATTGATCTTCACCTAAAACTTTAGCAAAAAGCTTCACTTGCTCCGCAGGAGTAAGTTCAGGGCGATTTAAATAAGCGGAAAATGCTTCGTCTTGCACCGCAGCACTGAGCACTTGTAACGCATTCGACCAATTGTCTGTTGCACCTTGCTCAGAAGCATAAGCAAATGCTGCTTTGGCATACGGACGTGCCAACGTCAAGAGTTCAGCCATAATTCGCCTCGCTTAAAGTTTAGCAGCCAGCTGAGACAGCATGGCGTTATGAGCTTCTGCGTCAACTTGCTGGTTCAGGATTTTTTCTGCACCAGTTACTGCCAAAGCAGCTACTTGTTGACGTAATTCTTCGCGAGCAGAATTGATTTCTTGATCAACAGCTTCCTTAGCCTGTTGACGAATACGCTCACCTTCAGCCGCAGCTTGAGTACGAGCTTCTTCGATCAATTGCGCTGCACGACGGTTCGCTTGTTCGATCAATTGAGCCGCTTGTGCTTTAGCTGCATCAAGCTCTTGCTTAACTTGCGCTTGTGCATCGGCAAGGTCAGCTTTCGCTTTTTCTGCTGCATTTAAGCCATCAGCGATTTTACGCTGACGCTCACTAATCGCATTGATTAGTGGTGGCCAAACAAACTTCATGCAGAATGCAACAAAGAATGCAAACGCAATCGCTTGACCAATCAATGTGAGGTTGATATTCATTGCAATTCCTCAAATAGTGGATTTAGGAATTAAGATGATTAACCTACAAATGGATTAGCGAAGATGAAGAACAAGCCAATACCAACACCGATCATAGGCACAGCATCAAGAAGACCCGCGATTAAGAACATACGAGTTTGAAGTTGTGGAGCCAATTCTGGTTGACGAGCAACAGCTTCTAAAAAGCGACCACCCAAAAGACCAAAACCAATCGCAGTACCCAAAGCACCGAAAGCGATCAAGATAGCAGATGCAATTGCAACTAGACCTAAAGTGAGTTCCATGAAAAATTCCTCAGAGGTTAGGTTATTACCAAATTAAATTAAAAAAATTCAGCCCAACCATCATTTGATAGTTAGGCAATACCATTAATGTTTTTCGCTTGCCATGCTCAAGTAAACGATGGTAAGCATCATAAAGATGAATGCCTGCAACGTGATTACAAGAATGTGGAAGATCGCCCAAGGCACAGACAACGCCCATTGAATCCAAAACGGCAATAAAGCAATTAGGATAAAGATCAACTCACCGGCATACATGTTACCGAATAGTCGGAGAGCTAATGAAATCGGACGAGCAAGGAATGTTACCAATTCCAAAATCAAGTTCACTGGAATAAGCAACGCTTTTGCAACTGGATTACTTGGGTTAAATGGGTTAAGTGCCAACTCGCCAACGAAACCACCAACACCCTTTTCGCGGATGCTGTAAAACAAGATAAGTACAAATACAGATAAAGACATACCTAAAGTAATGTTTGGATCTGTAGATGGAACGATCTTGAAGTAAACGTGGTGAGGATCCATACCAAATACGTTTGCACCTACAAACGCTGCAACTTGAGGAATCCAGTCAACTGGGATCAAGTCCATTAAGTTCATGAGGAAAATCCACACGAAAATAGTGAGTGCAAGCGGAGCGATTAAACGTGATTTGCCATGAAAAGTATCACGGACACTTGAGTCAACAAACTCGATGATCATTTCAATTGCAGACTGGAATTTAGTTGGAACACCTGCATTAGCAGCTTTCGCAACGATCCAGAACATCAAACAGAAAATAACACCAAGGCCAATTGACCAACCCATTGAATCCAAGTGAATTGCAGTGAACCCCATCGAATGAGCTTCTTCAGCAGTCTCAGCCAATTTCCATGTACCGTCTGGCATTTTGCCATAGGTCATATTGGTCAAGTGATGCTTGATATACTCTGTCGAAGTGAGGGCATGTTCTTCAGCAGCCATAAATCACACCTGGTCAATGTCAATTACTAAAAAGAAGGGAAACGAACATCGGCGCACTGTCGACATCTCGCAACTCTCCAAAAAATCTTCAATTCTTCTTGTTTCTATACCCGTTTTTCTAGACGTGACACCCAAAACGGAGCGACCCACGACATTGCCTGAACGAGAATAAAACCAAACAGCAATGCTAACGGTGATAAAGGTTTAACATTACTCAAAATCAAAATAAATCCAACGATCATGATTGCAAATTTGCCTAACATGCCCCTATACATGTTAGACAGCACTTGTTTTGATGCTCTCGCACCTGCTGTTCTGAAGGATTGCCAAGAGAAATAACTCATAGCAAGCCAGCAAACCAGTGCACCAAGTGCCGCACTTAATGCTGCTGTCATGTCTTTTATGCTCCACGCCACGAGGGCGGAAACAGGGATCATACATGCTTGCAAGAAGACCAAAGCTTTTGCTAATCGTCGGTCAATCAAGCGACTAGTTCGGCTCATTATTTATCCACTCACAGCATAAATGCTTGACAAGTTTAGCTGATGATCGCTTTTAATCGCAGGCATTATAGAGTTACACCCCTGAACATGCAATCTTTTCCCGACTTTAGTCGGGGTTTTTCATGACCGGTGGTGCTGACGCTACAGTCAGCCTTTGTTTATTTTTTATCTTACTTTTGCGTACTTAATACACATTTATCTGTTTTTATAGCCAGTTTCTTCCATGCGGTGACGAAATCATCCTCATTATTCATGCTCTCGTCTACTGGCTGAAAAGTAATGTTACCTAATTTTTGATATTGACTCTTAGTGGTAAAACTTTCTGCGAGTAAGCACATCTGATTTTTCGGTCGATTATCATTAAGATACTTAATTTGTGCTGCTGTTGGCGCAACATGTGGATCATCTGTCAAAGCACCTGCGAACTTTAAGTTTAATGAACGCTCCAAATATTGATAGGCGTCATGATATGACCAATAGGGTTTACCATTACTTGAACTATCATAAGCTTGTGCTGCCTGCAACATTTTACGGGCAAAGATATTGGCATTATTCCAGTACCTTGCCTTATTCTCAGGTTGTTGCTGAGAGCGCAAAGCAGCAATAAAGAAACCTATTCGAACTGCATTATTGGGCTCTAACCATACATGTGTATCTATTGTATTAGGCAAAGCTGCACCGCGTGTACTGCGCTGGGGTAAAACAGAAACGATACCACTATCTAATAGAGCGATCGCCTTCTTATTATTACTTAATAACTTATTTAAAGGCGCTTCATGCGCTTTACCCAACCAGATCACCAAAGACGCATCATTAATTGCTTTACGATGCGCTGGGGTTAATTGTACGTCATGCCCAGTTTGTCCTTTTAATAAGAGCTGTGGTTCTTCAACTCCTTGGGTGACTTCTTTTGCAATCAGATAGATGGGGTGCGTAGAAACCACCAAACCCTGACTCCACCCTAACGTACTCAAAAGTGAGAACATACTGAAAACAAAAAAACGGAACATGACAGACCATCAATTTAAATTAGCTCGAAGCATGTTATAATATAACAAAGTTACAAAATTACCTAAGATTAATCGAATGAAGCATCGCTTCATGCTAATATTCCGTTAAAAATTCGAGGTTATCTCTATGAGTTCCTGCTCGCATGAACATCATGATTCTTTGCATGGTGTGCATGATCACCATAATGTCGCAAGCCGTTTAGCTGAAGCAGAAAGTTTATGTTCTGCGACTGGTGCACGTCTTACTCCTTTACGCAAAGAAGTTCTGGAACTCATTTTAAATGCTTCGGGTCCCATGGGTGCCTATGACTTACTCGCACGTATAAAAAGTCAAACTGATCGCCCTGCTGCTCCCCCAACCGTATATAGAACTTTAGATTTCTTATTAGAAAAAGGCCTCATTCACCGCCTAACTTCTATTAATGCTTATATTCCTTGTTGCCATCCGCGTGAAGGCCATCAAGCAGCATTCCTGATTTGTACCGAATGCCATATGGTTAAAGAAGCCTCTTCTCAAGGCCTGACACATCAGCTTGACCAACTAGCAGATTCAGATGATTTCGTGGCTCAACACAGCATTATTGAAATTTCGGGGAAATGCCAACAGTGCCGCACAACTCGTTAAATCCTGTATTAATTCAGCTTGAGCAAGTTTCTGTTCACCGTGATGATCGGGATATATTAAAAAAAGTTGATTTTGCCCTACATCAAAATGAAATTGTGTCTTTAATTGGCCCCAATGGTGCAGGCAAATCAACACTAATTAAAGTTCTACTCGGTATTCTCCAGCCAAGTAGTGGGCGTGTTATTAATCATAAAAAACTTAAAATGGCTTATGTGCCACAAAAGTTCAATCCTTCACACAGCCTGCCTTTACGTGTTCAGGATCTTTTAGATTTAGAAAAATGTAGCCCCGCCCTGCGTCAGGAAATTATTCAGGACACAGGTATTTCAAAGTTACAACAATCAAAAGTACAACAGCTTTCAGGCGGAGAACGCCAACGAGTACTTTTGGCTCGTGCTCTACTTCGCCAACCAGATATTTTAGTTCTTGATGAACCCATGCAAGGTCTAGATATTCAGTCAGAAGCGGAACTTTATGATTATGTGCGCAGTCTGCCAGAACGATATGGCTGCGCAATCTTAATTGTCTCTCATGACTTACAATGGGTTATGCAAGGAACACACCGTGTTGTTTGTTTAAATAAACATATTTGCTGTAGCGGGCTACCCGAGAATATCCAACAACACCCTGAATATCAGGCAATCTTTGGAACTCAAAGGGTCTTCTATCAACATCATCATGACCATTGTGCTCACGGTGATGCTGCTCATCCCTGCCCTCATAATGATCGTCCTCACATTCACCCAGAACCGGAAGCTTAAGCCATGATGGAATGGTTACAATTATTGTTACCCGCATGGATTATGGGAACCCTGCTGGTATTTTTGACTGCGCCTCTGGGTTGTCTGATGCTTTGGAGACGTATGTCTTTTTTTGCTGATACGATGGCGCACGGTACACTACTCGGGGTTGCTATTGCAGGAGCCTTAAGTCTTCCATTATGGCTTGGTGTTGCAGGTACCGCGGTTTTACTGGTAGGCGTTTTATGGGCTTTACATGACAATCGCTTACCCAATGATGCTCTACTCGCTTTATGTTCAGCAACATTACTGTGTAGTGGTTTATTGTTTATTCAACATGTTCCAAGTTTAAGACCAGAGCTTTTAAGTTATTTATTTGGCGACTTACTTAGCATTGATTGGCCCGACTTACCCGTTTTCACTTTAATTATTGCGATATCAATCGTGATTCTTTATCGTTTTTGGCAGCCGCAAATACAGTTTGCAATTGATCCAGATATCGCAATTAGTGAAGGAGTAAATGCAAATTGGCAACGCCTTATTTTTATGCTGTTATTGGCTTTATTTACAGTTTTAGCTTTGCGTGCTGTAGGTTCTTTGCTCATGGGCGCACTACTGGTAATACCCGCTTTAAGCGCTCGTCTATTGGCAAATTCACCAAAGCAAATGGTTATTTGGGCATTCGTATTAGCCCAGCTCGGTGTTAGTGTCGGCTTATGGTCAAGTGCAGCACTTAATATTTCTACAGGTCTTAGTATTGTTTTATGTATGGCTTTGAGTTTTGCTGTTATTTTTATAACTCAAAAGTTAAAAAATCAAACACAGGCGGCCTAAATTAGGACGCCTGATGAACTGTGCTTAGTAATAAAGCCGCACAGCTAAACATCACAGCAAAGCCCCGATTTAAATATTTTTGCTGTCTAGGGGATCGAAGTAATCTTAAAACCTTTGACGCCAGCCCCGTATATCCAGCCATTACAATCAAATCGATCGTAATCATAGTAGCTGCCATAATTAGATATTGTATCCATTGAGGCTTACTCAAATCTAAAAACTGCGGCAAAACTGCCAATAAAAATACGATCGCTTTAGGATTACTAATATTGACTACAAAACCATTTAATAACAGAGCTAAAGCAGACTTATCTCTTTTTTCTTGTTGAATTTCTATATCTTTTACGGGCGCTGTCCACTGCAAATATGCTAAATACAATAAATAAGCCACACCGAACCATTTAACAAACTGAAAAGCTAAAGGAGTCGTTGCAAATAAAACACCAACACCTGCTGCCACCACCATAATTTGAAGCAGCAAAGCAATTTGCATCCCAATCACATTCCAGTAACCATGTCTAAAGCCATAATTTAAACCACTCGACATTGAAGCAATAGCTCCCGCACCCGGAGAGATACTAATGACCCAACAGGCCAACATATAAGCAAACCAAACTTGCAAAGACATAGTAAAAAAAGACAATAAAAGTGGAATTATACCGTTTTATAAAACTATATTGATGAGAATTCAAACAATAAAATCAAGAAATAGACTACTAACCACTCTTCGCATCAGGCACAATAATTAAAGCTCATACTAAATTATAATTGAGGAGAGACCTTCCAATGACTGCTCAATCTGTCATTTTGCCGTTGCCATCAGATCATGCCCGTTTTATTGTTCTTCGTTTAAAAGACCTATCAATTGATGAATTAAAAGAACAACTCGAAGCGTTGTTTGAAACACGCGACCGTCTTATTACTCAGCATTCAGACGCGCAAATTAAAACAGCAGTCGCTTTTGGTCCAGAACTTTGGAAGCAACTTTACAGCCAATCTCCTGTTGGCTTTAAACAACTTGAACCAGAAAATGGTGCATTCAATATGCCTGTCGTACCAGCTGATGTGCTTATTCACATTGCCAGTATGCGTTCAGATATTTGTTTTGCATTAAGCCAAGCCTTTTTTGAAGGTATTAAAGATAAGGTCGAAGTTCTTGATGAGCGTGTTTGCTTCCGTTATTTCGATGGCCGAGATATTACAGGTTTTATAGACGGCACTGAAAACCCTCAGTTCCCAGATGACCGTGCAGAAACAGCTCTTCTGCCCGAAGAGGCTGGAGTATTTGCCGATGGTAGTTTCATTTTCGCGCAGCGCTATGCACACGACTTAGAAAAATGGAAAAAATTGAAAGTTGATGCGCAAGAAAATGTTATGGGCCGCACCAAGCTTGAGTCAATTGAACTTGATGATGACGTTAAACCAGAAAATGCCCATGTCGCCCGTACTGTTGTCGAAGATGATGAGGGGGAAGAAATGGAAATCTTGCGTCATAGCCTGCCTTATGGTGACGGCAGAGGCGATCAAGGTTTATTTTTCATTGCCTACACCAAGGACCTGAACATTATTGATGCCATGTTAAAACGTATGTTCGGTACAAGTGGAGATGGTATCCATGACCGCTTATTGCATTTCGTGACCCCGCTTGATGGTGCTTACTATTTTGCACCTAGCGAAGAATTACTCGAAGAAATTTTAGAAGGGTAAATTTTTAAAAAAGTAGCTATCATGATAGCTACTTTTTTATTTTGTAAAGATCGTATGCTTTACCGATATAAGTTAATAAAAAATATTCTTAAGTAGTAATCTATGGTGCGTTAGAATTTCTTATTTCCAGAATTTCATTACAATCTTTAGAAGTTGAATAAATAAAAATTCGTTTGTCTTGATTTTCTAATAAAATAGCATCTTTATCGGCACCAAACGCATTCTTAGAAATATCACACTTATAAGCCGACAATTTAAAGCTGTTT
>NZ_JABVBF010000061.1 GCF_013344765.1 Acinetobacter lactucae | reverse complement strand
GTTCAATAGTTTGATAAATCCGTAATAAAATAAAGCAGGAACCATAAGAGAGCCAAAAGCCTGCAGATAAAACACTGAAAGGATCGAAAAGTAAAAGTAGACTTGCACTGTAAACTAACAGTGAAAATGGCTTAACAGGCAGTTTGATCAATAATAAAGAAGCAAATAAAAATACTGAAAGTAAAGTTCTTAAGGCGGGAATTTCAAAACCAACAAATGCCGTATAAATCAAAACACCGAAACATAATGGAATTATGGCCCAAATTTGTTTAGGTTGATGCAAATAAAGCTGTGGATAATAACGTCGTACTAATTGATGTAATCCCCAAGACAACATGATGGCAAAAATGAGCACATGAGGCCCTGAAATCGCCAATAAATGAGAGATTCCTAATTCCTTAAATTGATTTTCGATCTCATCATTTAAGAGACTCTCGTCCCCTGTTAATAAAGCTAATAACAGTCCCTTATTCTGCAAAGGAGATTGTTTCAGCATTAATCTAAATTTTAGACGCAATTTTTCTATATTTAATTTTTGTCTGTTAAAAAACTTTTGTTGCTCTTTTAAATGATGTTGATAACCCAACCGATAAATTTCATCAGAGCTTAAAGGCTCAATGTGCTGAACACTAAAACCAGACATTATATTTCGCTGAATAAACCATTGTTCTTGATCAAAAGCTCCTGCCATTGCATAACTATGAGCTGGTCTGGTTTTGCCAGAAATTCGATAGTAATGACCTAATTGTAATTTTGGTTCATCTATGGCTGAGTTTACTTTTTGATTTTTTAAATATAATAGCCAGTTGACGGGATGTAGGGACTGCCCTAGTACCTGAACGGATTGCTGGGTCTTATCTTCTTTTTCTTCACTTATACGGTCTACATACACAACTATATCTAAAGATTTAGGCTGCATTTGTCGTAGCTCTAATCTTTCATTTAAAGCATGCTGAGCATATTGATGTCCTATATTAAAAAGGCTAATGCCACAGATTAGACAATAAATAGCTTTTAATATGGGGCGATTTAAAAATATATGCCTCTTAAAAATATAAAAAATAAAGGCCATAACGAGCAAGACTTTACCAATCCACCCATATTGCATTATGAGAGGGATATCTATCCCCATAAATGCAATACCCCCAATCCACCCCATTAAAATAAGTTTTAACATTTAAAGTCATATCATTATCTTTTTAGGGGCAAAATTAAAGCCCAACTGAGTGGGCTTTAACAATGTGATTTAATGACAATTTTTTAAGAACCACTCACCCAGAGACCATCTTCCATGTGCAAAATAGAATCAGCAGCCTGAGCTAAATGTTCATCATGGGTCACAATTAACATTGCCATGTTAAGTTCTTTCTTAAGATCGGTCAGTAATTCAAAAATACCTAGAGCTGTTTTACGGTCTAAATTACCTGTAGGTTCATCAGCCAGAACAACCGCAGGTTTAGTCACTAAAGCACGCGCTAAAGCCACACGTTGGCGCTCACCACCCGAAAGCTCACCTGGCTTATGATCCATACGATGAGATAACCCAACTCGATCAAGTAAATATTCAGCTTGCGCTTTTACCGATTTAAATTGGCTATCTGCTCGAAGCATAAGAGGCATTGCTACATTTTCAAGCGCAGAAAACTCAGGTAATAAATGATGAAATTGATAAACAAAACCGAGGTATTGGTTACGCTGAAAACCACGTTCAGCTTCACCTAAATTATCAAAACGCTGACCATTTAAAAATACTTGCCCTTGAGTTGGCTGCTCTAAACCACCTAGCACATGAAGCAAAGTACTTTTACCTGAACCACTCGCACCGACAATCGAAACAAACTGCCCTGCTTCAACTTGTAAAGAAAGACCTTTAATGACTTCAACTTTAGATTTACCGTCATCAAAATGTTTATATATTTCTTTTGCTTCTAAAACAATTTTACTCATAGCGCAGTGCCTCGGCAGGTTGAACTTTGGCAGCACGAAGTGCCGGATAGATAGTCGCCAAGAAGCTTAAAAGTAAAGAAACAATCACAATAATCGTCACATCTTGCCATCTTAAATAAGAAGGAAGGTAATGCACAAAGTAAGCATCAAATAGATTTAAGCCCAACACATTGTTAAACCATGAAATGATATCGCTAATAGTTAAAGCTAAAATAACACCTAAAACCGTACCTGCAACTGTACCAATCACGCCAATCACGGTGCCTTGCACCATAAATATTTTAGTGATCATCGACGGCGAAGCGCCTAATGTACGTAAAATTGCGATATCAGATTTTTTATCAGTCACCACCATGACCAATGACGAAACAATATTAAATGCTGCAACCACGATAATAAGTACAAGCAATAAACCGACTAAAGTTTTTTCCATTTGAATGGCATTAAATAAATTGCCATGCGTATAGGTCCAGTTCGTCGCATAGAAATTGCTTGGTAAACTTTTCACCAAATCATCTGCAACTTGCGGCGCTGCAAAAATATCATCTAGTTTTAAACGGACACCTTGAGCACCATCTGGTAAGCGTAATAATGTTGAAGCATCGTATAGAGCGATATAACCCACCATAGAGTCCACTTCAGCGCCTACACTAAAAATACCCACCACTTTAAAACGCTTGAAACGAGGTACAACACCTGCTGGAGATGGCGTTGCTTCAGGTAAAACCAATGTCACGCTGTCATTTAGACGTAAGCCCAATGAATCAGCCATATCTTTACCAAGCACAATACCAAACTCACCTTTTTTAAGTGAATCTAAGCTTCCGGCAACAATATGATTTTGAATAATAGAAACATTCTTTTCATATTTGGGATCAATACCTGTCACCATAATACCAGCGACTTGCCCTTGCGCAGTTAACATACCTTGCAATTGCGTAAAAGGTGCAACCCCAGTTACATGTGGATGATGTTCAACTCGCTTCACCAGCTCAGGCCAATCCGTGAGGATTTGTGTAGATGAAACTGTCGCTTGAGGCACCATTCCTAACACACGGTTTTTCAATTCGCGATCGAAACCGTTCATGACAGAAAGTACCGTAATCAATACAGCGACACCGAGTGTCAAACCGACCATCGAAACCAATGCAATAAAAGAAATAAAATGATTACTGCGTCTTGCGCGAGTATATCTCAACCCTATATACAGTGAGATTGGTTTAAACATACCTTCTAAATCCAAGGTCATTGATGGGAAATAAAAGATGTTGATGTCAAATTGCACCCACATCGACTATTTGACCATACCGTTAGATGCTGTATTAAGGTTTAAAAATCAGTAAGTTCTGACTTATCCTTAACAATCCTAATATTATATTGCTGCGCTATTTTCTACTAGTTGAGTTGGGAGATCAATTTGATCGTGCATTTCGCTACGAATTAGAACAATTTAATGAATAAGCTCAACAAATTACCCAAATCTTCTCCTATTTAGACTTCATATGTTGAGCAAAGTTCCGGTTTGCCTGAATGTCTTTATAGAAATATAAAAAGAGTCCAGACAAGATGATTAAAGCACCTACAAAAACCATAATTGAAAGTTGTTCATGGTTTAAAGCAGCTCCAATCATCATCGCTAACATAGGTGTAATAACTGTCGTTAAAGATAAAGTCGTTGCCTGAATATTTTGTATAAGTTTGAAATAACAGAACATGGCAACGAGTGATGCCATAAGTACCGTATAAATTAAGGCAAATAAAGATTTAGCTTCTGGCAAATGTGTTGGTGCATATTGCCAAATAAATGGAATAAAACAACTAGCAAAAATAGAAGATACTAAAATAGAGCCTGTTGCCTGAGCCATCGGCTGGATCTGTGCATTAACTTTCTTAACCCAGAAAATTGAAAAAGAATAAACAAACACACTGATCAGCATGAGAACAATACCAAACGGGTGCACATGCTGATTTGCACCGCTCAGACAAATAATAGCTAACCCACAGACCGCAATTGCCATACCCAACCATTGCAGCTTATAAAGTTGTTGGCCAAAAGCAAACCGACCAATAAGCCCCGCCATAATCGGCGCTAAACCAAACATAAGTGCGATCATGCCTGAACTTAAATATTGGGTCGCGGCATAGGTGAAAATTTGAGAACCAATTAAGCTAAAAGATCCGGCAATGTAGCTATGAACTGCTTGTCGATGCGTTGGAAAAGGTGTTCTTAAAATTAGCAATATGATGACAGCCAAAGGCAATGCAATAAAAAAGCGTAATAACAATGCCCACATCAGATGTAGATCTGACACACTCCAGACAATTGCCAACGGAGTTGTTGCCCAGATAAACACTAATAAGGCATAGGTTAAAGCTAAATTGGTTTGCGATGGCATGCGATGCTCACTTAGCTATTTTACGTTTTTGCTTTAAAATCGTTTGATCTAATGAACTTGAAAATTCACGTTTATCTCGCTCGGAAATAGGAGGCGGTCCACCAGTTTGCACACCTGCACCACGGAGCGTATCCATGAAATCACGTAGATGTAAACGCGCTTTAACATTCGCAGTTGTATAAACTTCACCACGCGGATGAATAGCAACTCCGCCTTTCTCAATCACCTGAGCTGCCAGTGGAATATCTTGTGTAATGACAATATCATTCTCAACCATGCGTTCGACAATTTCTTTATCTGCCTGATCGGCGCCACTTAAAACCTGTATTGATTTAATGCGAACAGAAGGCGTAATCCCGACATTTTGATTGGCAACAAAAATAACTTCTAATTGATAACGATCTGATGCACGTAAAATTACTTCGCGTAAAATCTTTGGTAAGGCGTCTGCGTCTACCCATAGCTTAAATGGCAGCACGTTATTCTCTATTTCCACTAAAAATATAAGTCTAACAGATGCCTTTCTAAGGTGAGTAGAAATAAATATTAAACTTATTTTTAATTTCAACATTTCAAGTTTTAGAAACTAAACATACTTTTAATTTATAAATAGAAACGGCACTTCTCTTTAAATGACTAAATACGCGCTTTTACAAGAGAATTTACATATGGTGACTTGAAAAATAGCAAACACCCTCGATTTAATATAACAAGTAATGTGAACCCAACAGCATCGTGCTTATGAAAAATCAAAACAGTCCAGAAGTTATTAAAGTAAATGACCAAAATTTTGGTAGTCATGGAGAACATTGGAATCTATTGACATCCCATCCCGAAACAGATGTACCAAAATGGTTAGGACTGGCACTTGATGCACCTGTAATGCCAATGGGTTTGTGTCAACATGAAGAAGACATGGATCCATCTTTTTGGCTTATTCAAGGTCCACAAGACCAAAAAGTTAAGATCAATCAAATTATTGCTGTTGAAAACCAAAAACCTCGCGCGCTTAAAACCGCCTTTCCTAGTTTTGAAAGTCCATATCAATATAATGCGAAAATTGAACGCATCATTACTTGCGACTCTGCGACACAAGCCGTGTTAAGTTTAAGATTAAATAAAAATACGACTGTTTACGCATTTGATAATTTATTTAGTGTTAACGCTTGTCGATATGACAAAAATCAAAACTATCAAGTCCAATTTAATGCATGGGCATATGAATTAGAACCTGTTCCAGCAGGCGAAAAAATTATTGTTGATGACCCAGCCTCTATTAAGCATCATCGTGCATTAAATGCAATTTTAACTGAGCATAATGGTGTTGCTCCTGAAAACTTACAGGAACTCATTAATGAGTGGCAACCAAAAACTCCAGAAGATCAAGAACCTGTAACCGTTGATTTTTCTAAAATGGTCGCTTATTTATATGGCGAAAATCTTGGTCAAGAAGATGAAGCATGGTTCCAAGGTAATATTGTTGGCAAAACTTCTATGACATTTATGGGAGCAGAATATACCCTTTATGATGTCACTTTGGTTTTAGAAGATGATCTTCCTGCCATATTGGTGCGTATTGCAACCAAAAACGATTTGTATAAAAACTTTAATATTGGCGAATATATTCGCGGTAATATCTGGATTCAGGCGACTATTTGTGCTAAAAAGGGTGAAACTAATTGAATTTCACTAATATTTTAATAATTAGGTTATTGAATGAAGATTATACCCGAACAAAACACCAGCCTCATTCAATCCAGTAGCCTGCGCGTAAAGGTCGATACTGGTGCGTTTTGCTTTTTTGTGTTGGGTATGTTCTTAGCTGCCCTATTCATGCACCAGTTTGGTTTAGTGCCTTTTTAATTTATAACTTATTCAATAAATAAAGCCCTCAAATGAGGGCTTTATTTATTTGTTTTGCTTAACCATTACGCTTTGCAAAATCATCCATAAAGTTAATTAAAGCCTGTACGCCTTCTAATGGTACGGCATTATAAATACTTGCACGCATACCACCTACTGAACGGTGGCCAGCTAAATTCAACAAGTGATTAGCTTCCGCTTCTTTTAAGAATTGCTTTTCTAAAGCTTCATCTGCCAAAGTAAACGGTACATTCATAATTGAACGGTTTGGAATGGCAATCGGGTTATTGTAGAAATCACTTGAGTCGATATAACCATAGAGCAATTGAGCTTTTTCAAGGTTCACTTTATGGATCGCATCTACCCCCCCCTGCTCTAGCAACCATTCAAATACTAAACCAGACAAGTACCATGCATAAGTCGATGGTGTATTTACCATAGAACCATTTTTGGCTTGGTCAGCATATTTTAAAATGCTTGGAATTTCTGGTTTAGCTTGATCAAGTAAGTCATCACGAATAATGACAATGGTTAAACCAGCAGGACCAATATTTTTTTGTGCGCCCGCATAGATCAAACCAAATTTGGTTACATCTAATGGCGCAGATAAAATACTTGATGAATAATCACAAACAAGTGGCGCTTTTACATCAGGAATTCCTGCGAACTGTAAGCCGCCAATCGTTTCATTATCCGCATAATGTACATATGCTGCATCGTCAGATAAATTCCATTCACTTTGTTCAGAAATTGCGAACTTCCCATCTACTTTAATGCCAGCTTCTACAACATTAATATCGCCATAACGTTTTGCTTCTTTTAACGCCTTTTCAGACCAGATGCCGGTGTGAATATAATCGGCTTTACTGTTCTTACCTAAAAGGTTTAAAGGAATAGCAGAAAATTGTAATGACGCACCGCCTTGTAAAAACAGTACTTTATAGTTTTCTGGAATATTCATTAACTTGCGTAAATCTGCTTCAGCTTTTTCAGCCACAGCAACATAGTCAGCACTACGATGACTCATTTCCATGATGGATAGACCTTTACCTTGCCAATCCAACAATTCTTGTTGAGCTTTTTCTAAAACGGCAGTAGGTAATGCAGCAGGACCAGCACAGAAATTGTACGCGCGCATGATTTTTCCCTTGTATAAAGTCAAACACAATAAAAATGGCATTTAACCACAGATTGCTTAAGCTTGCAGCAGCTTCTCAAGTAAATATTTCAATGCTGGACTGTATTTAGCTTTATTTTTTCAATTATTGGTGTCGTTATTTCTTTAGTTTTAATGACCAGCTTCCTCATTTAAAAAAATTTTTAAGCAAAAAGATCAACTTGACTTGTGATTATCATTTCACATACCTTGATAGCTATTACAAAAATATTGGCTTAGTAAATTCAATAATTAAAGGAGCTAAAAACCACCATGTTTTTATACAAATGTATAATAAACAAGATGATAATTGAATTTAATAACAAGAAATTTAAACTATAAGGGATGCCAAAAATTGTTATTTAAAATGCCAACACATCGATATAGACAGTCTATTTTTCCCTTTTCATTTAAACCAAAACATCTTGCTTTGGCTTTAGGCTTTTTTTTCACAAATCATTTATATGCTCAAAGCTTAAGCTATGCTGAAGCGGAACAACAAGCTTTGAAGAGTTCATATAGCACTCAAGCCAACCAAGCATTACAGCAAGCGTCTCAATTAGAAGCTGAAGCCGTAAAGGGCCTCGGATTACCTCGAGTTGATTTAAATGTCAGAGCCTATGCTTTTCATAGTGAAACAGATGTACCTCTTGGCTCTTTTAAACAAAAACTTGAGAATGATTTAAGCCAAGGGCTAAACGATAAACTTTCACAGTGGAACAATGTCATTCCATCGGATGTGCTGGGACAAGTTCAAGAAGGCGCAAACCAAACTATCCATGATGGTATAAACCGATTTCCAGATTATGCGAATCTGACCATTGAAGATCAGGTCGTACGCCCTTCCATTTCAGTCGTAATGCCACTCTATACAGGTGGCTTAACCAGCAGCGCAAAAAAAATAGCAAATATCCAAGCACAGCGTTCGGAACTTTCAAGCCAACAACAACAAGATATACAACGGTTTGAAGTCGTACAAAGTTACTTTAATGTGCAATTACAGGAGCAACTGGTCGCAAGTAGCTTATTTAACTTTAATGCGATGCAAAAACATTACAGCAATGCCCTAAAGCTCGAGCAACAAGGATTCATTAGTAAAGGGCAACGCATGCAGTTTGAAGTCGCTCGTAATAATGCGGAACGTACTTTACAAAATACTCAAGCCAACTTAAACGCCAGCCGCTTTAACCTTAATAATCTTTTACATCAACAAAATAATGTGGATTTAAGTACCCCATTATTTGTAAACAACACTCCCAGCCAGTCTCTAGAATCACTTTTAACCAGTTATTCGCAAAAATCCAGCCTTGTACAAAAAATGCAGATGGATACTCAACTGGCTAATGTAAATATTCAAGCTCAACAAGCCGCAAAAAAGCCAACTCTATTTGCATTTGGTGAATATACACTTGATGAAAATGAAGACTGGATTGTCGGTGTAATGGCAAAATACAATCTATTTTCTGGTGTAGATAAAAATAAGAATATTCATGCTGCCGAATTAAAGCGCTACGCTTCTGAGCTCATGACTGAACGAACTAAACAAGAGATTGAAGCACTTTTGAATAAATCATATAACGAGCTTAACTCTGCTCAGCAAAGTCATCAGCTTTTACAAAGAAACGTAAATGCTGCTCAAGAAAACCTACGTATTCAAGAGCTTTCTTTCCGTGAAGGAATGGGTACAGCAACCCAAGTGATTGATGCACAAAATGCATTAAGTGCGTTAAAAACTGAAATGGCTTTAAATGCTTATAAATATGTCATGTCACTCGCGACTTTACTACAAAGTCACGGCTCAATTGACCAGTTTAAAGCATACGTTAATCAACCACATACCGACTATATTCGTTAAGGGGAGTATAAAATGAATCAAGACTCAGCTCATTCAGAACAAGATGCTCCTGTTGCGGATACGGCAGAAACCAGCCAAGTTCAAAAAGATGATCAAGCGAGTGATCAGCAAGAATCAAGCACAAATAAGAGTGAATCCAAACCACCTAAAAATTCAAAAATTAAACTGATTATTGGTTTGATCATTATTGCCCTATTAGGTTTAATTATTTTTGGTTTGTGGAAAAGTTATCAGCCAAAGCCTATTGAACTACAAGGTCGTGTTGAAGCTGAAACTATTCACGTAAGTACAAAAGTTCCGAGTCGTATTGAAGAAATTTATGTACAAGAAGGCCAGAAAATTTCCAAAGGGCAGCCACTTGTTCGTTTGGTTAGCCCAGAAATAGAAGCTAAAAAGCAACAAGCTTTGGCTACCTTACAATCTGCTTTAGCATTTCAATCTACGGTAGATCGTGGTTCTCAACAAGAAAATATCGATACTCTTTATGCCAACTGGCAAAGCACAAAAGCACAAGCAAATCTTGCAAAAACCACTTACCAACGTGGTGAAAATTTATATAGACAAGGAGTCATTTCGCGTCAAAGACGCGATGAAATGCTCGCGGCGCAAACTTCTGCTCAAGAATTAAGTGAGGCTTCTTATCAACAATATGCTCGTGCAAAACGTGGCAGTACGAGCCAACAAAAATCTACAGCAGATGCACAGGTTGAAATTGCAAAAGCTGCGGTAGGTGAAGCAAAAGCACTAGAGGAAGAAACACGTTTACTCTCTCCTATTTCAGGTACGGTTTCAAAAACTTACGGTAAGCCTTCTGAGTTAGTCGCTATGGGTGTTCCTGTTGTCAGCATTCTAGAAGATGATGATTTATGGGTAAGTTTAAACGTGGGTGAAAATCAATATGCCTCTGTTTATAAAAATAAAACCCTTGAAGGATTCATTCCAGCACTTAATCAGAATGTGAATTTTAAAATTAAGAATATAGATGCAGAAGGTGAATTTGCCACCATAAAAACGACTCGCCAAACTGGAGGCTATGATATTCGTAGCTTCAAATTACATCTGGTACCTGAAAGTCCTATCAAAGATTTAAAGGTTGGTATGAGTGTTCTATTTAAAATTAAAGAAGAAAAATAAAGCATGTTTGCCAGTATATTACGGGAACTAAACTATCTAAAAAGCAATAAATGGGATTTGTGTATGGTGACACTTATCCCTGCTTTTATCATTTTCATGTTTAGCAGCATGTTTTACGCAGGTAAAGCTGAACACTTACCAATCGCAATTATTGATCAGGACCAAAGTGAACTCAGCCGTAATATTGAAAAGTATCTTTCGTTAAATCATACAGTAGACATTAAAACAATTACGGCAAGCTCTGCTGAGGCTGAACAACTACTCAATGAAACCAAAATATGGGGCTATGTTTTCATTCCAGATGGCGCTGAAAAACGCTTTGTGAAAGCGCAAGATGCTCAAATCAGCATTGCATTTAACCAGTCTTTTTTTAGTGTCGGAAATACCATTTCTTCAGCAATGCTGATCAGTACCCTCAATGCTTTAGCAGACTATGCTGGTCAAAGTTATCTTGTAAATAGTATTCCCTATTTAGATGTTCCTACAGCTCATGTAAAAATCTCAACGCTTTATAATCCAAGTATGAGCTATGAATTTTACTTAGAACCTTTCATGGTTCCTGCTGTATTGCATCTATTGCTATGCTGCTGTGTTGCCTTTGCCATTGGACAAGAACTTAAACGTGGCACATTAACATCGTGGGTAAACCGAGAAAGTTTTATTCAAGGCTTATTGGCTAAAAATTTGCTCTATAGCCTTATTTTTTGTTTCTGGACATGGTTATGGATGTTCTGGCTGGTTGAAATTCGTGGCTGGTTTGTAGCGGGTTCTCTTAGTTTATTGCTATGCGCACAGTTCTTACTTTATTTTGCCTACGCTTTGATTAGCAGCACGGTAATTCTTGCAACCAAAAATTTAAGTAAAACTTTTGGCTTTATCGCCGTATACGGTGGGTCATCTTTAAGTTTCGCAGGTGTTACGCTACCTTTAAATAATGCCCCTATTTTCACCAAGTTTTGGTCACTCATTATTCCTTATACCCCTTATGCCAAGCTTCAAACCGAACAATGGGTGATCGGCAGTCCAGCTTTCATTTCAATGACTCCTTTTTTAATACTCTTGGGTTATTGCCTGATTTATTTCTTTTTAAGTTGCCTATTGCTTAAAAAATTATTTCAGGGGGCAACGCAATGAAAGAGTTCTTAAAGGCTTATGGGCAAACATTTAAAGACATTGTAAGTAATAGCTCAGTTTTCACGACTCTGATTTTATCAGTCATTCTTTACAGCTTTTTTTATCCTACCGCCTATAAAGCTGAGCGTGCGGAATCTATTCCAATTGTGATTGTGGATGAAGAACAAAGCCTCTTAACTTCTCAATTGATTGGCCAAAGTGCAAATAGCCCGCATGTTCATATTGTGACCGTTACAAGTAATTTTTTACAAGCTGAACAAATGGTACGTGAGCAAAAAGCCGATGGTATTTTACTTTTACCAAACAACCTAACCCAAAGCTTACGCAGAGGAGAAACTGGTGGAATTGGCTTATATCTAAGTACAACCAACTTTTTAAAAACTAAAGAAATTGGTTTAGGTCTAGCAACCTCAATTGAAGCCACATTAAAAGAATATATTGAAAAATTCGGACAACGCACACATTTCCAGCCAGCGCTTTCTATTCATCAAGTGCCGTTATTTAACCCGCTTTCAGGATATGGAAGTTATATTTTTCCGGCTGTTGCATCATTAATTATCCACCAAACCATTGTGCTCGGTTTGGCAATGTTAATAGCGACCTACCGTGAGCAACATGAAAAAATCACAACTGTTCGCTTCGCTGGAATTTTCGCAAGTATATTGACCATTGGCTGTTTAGGTTGTTTTTATCTTTTCGGTTTTACTCTGTGGTTCAATGACTATCCACACGGTGGAAATTTTATAGGTCTACCCATTGCTGTTCCAATTTTTATTAGTTGTGTGATTGGATTAGGCATGCTGATCGGTTCACTTTTAGATATGCCGGAACGTGCCGGACATATTATTGTGTTTAGCTCTGTACCTTTATTCTTACTAACTGGAACCGCTTGGCCTCATCAAGCAATGCCTGAATGGTTACAATGGTTTGCGTGGTGTTTACCCTCAACACATGGTGTACAAATGTTTGTGCAACTTAACCAGATGGGTGTTCCATTAGCCACGGTTGTACCAAAGCTGATTTTTCTTGGGACCCTTGGGTTAATATTGACGAGTTTATCTTATTATCGGCTTGTTAAAAAAACGTCTTTATAAAATAAAAAAGGAAGCTTATGCTTCCTTTTTTATTTAAGTTTTACTTACTCTTCAGAAGCATCTTCATTATTTGATACAGCTTCTTCGCTATCAGTCTCAGTAGTATCTACTTCCCCTTCGAGAAGCTCTTCATCATCTTCTACTGCTTCAATTGAAACTACACCAACTAGCTTTTCTTCTTCGCTTAAACGAATCAGACGAACACCTTGCGCATTACGACCAGTCATTGCAACTTCAGCAGCACGAGTACGAACTAATGTACCGCCATCAGAAATAAGTAACAATTCTTTGGTTTCGTCAATAGACACTGCACCCACAAGCTCACCGTTACGTTCGCTCGTCTTAATCGCAATTACACCCTTACCGCCACGTTTCTTGGTCGGGAAGTCATTTACTGGTGTACGCTTACCGTAACCGTTGGCACTTGCACACAGTACTTCACCTGTTTCAGGTACAACTACAAGCGATACGATACGGCTTACTAAATTTGAATCTGCTGAATCGTCATTGTCATCTGATTCATCATTTTCAACATCTGCATCTTCCTCAGTTAACATGCTACTTGCAATGCTAACTCGCATACCACGAACACCTTTCGCAGTACGCCCCATTGCACGCACATCGGTTTCAGCAAAACGGATTGCCTTACCTTCGTTCGAGAACAACATGATTTGCTGATTACCATCAGTAATCGCAACACCAATCAAGGTATCTTCTTCATTCAGTTCAATTGCGCGTAAACCATTTGAACGGATATTAGCGAATTGCTCTAAATCAACACGTTTAACCGTACCAGATGCTGTCGCCATAAATACGTAATGGTTTTCCGGGAACTCAGTTAACGGCAAGATAGCAGTTACTGTTTCATTCGCATCTAAAGGTAACAAGTTTACAATCGGACGGCCTTTTGCACCACGTGATGCTTGAGGCACTTCAAACACACGAAGACGATAGACTTTACCTACGTTAGTAAAGCAAAGAACAGTCGCATGGTTTGAAGCCACGATGAGATGTTGAATAAAGTCATCATCTTTCATTGAGGTTGCAGACTTACCACGTCCACCACGGCGTTGAGCCTGATAGTCAGAAAGTGGTTGAGTTTTTGCGTAACCTGTTTGTGAAACCGTTAATACAACTTGTTCTTCAGGAATTAAATCTTCACGGCTAAAATCGATACGTGATTCAATAATCTCTGTACGACGACCATCGCCATACTGTTGTAGTACTTGTGCTAATTCTTCACGAATTACAGCCATCAATAAATTGAAATCATTAAGAATTGCCGTAAGTTCAGCAATTTGACCTAAAATTTCAGTATATTCAGCATGTAACTTGTCTTGTTCAAGACCCGTTAAACGATGCAAACGTAATTCTAAAATTGCACCTACTTGCGTTGGTGATAAACGGTAAATTGATTCAGTTAGGCCAAATGGACGATCTGGGTTTTCACCTTCGATTTCATCTGGGCGAACAGAAATTGCGCCAGCTTTTTCAAGTAAAGAAATAACGCCACCACCAGCCCACTCACCTGCTAGTAAACGCTCACGCGCTTCAGCTGGGTTAGCAGAAGTTTTGATGGTTTCAATAATTTCATCGATATTGGCTAAAGCAACAGTTAAACCTTCTAAGATATGACCACGTTCACGTGCTTTACGCAATTCGAACATGGTACGGCGTGTCACTACTTCTTGGCGGTGACGAATAAATGCCGCAATAATATCTTTCAGATTCATCAATTTTGGTTGTCCGTTGTCAAGACACACCATGTTGATGCTGAATGAGTTTTCAAGCTGTGTATTTAAGAATAAGTTATTTACAACGACTTCAGCGTTTTCACCACGCTTTAAGTCAATTGCAATACGCATACCTTCTTTATCAGACTCATCACGAAGTTCTGAAATACCTTCAAGTTTTTTCTCTTTCACTAACTCGGCAATACGTTCAATAACTCTTGCTTTGTTGACTTGATATGGAATTTCAGTAAAGACAATCGTTGTACGGCCTGTCTTTTCATCTTCTTCGAAATGATACTTACCACGAATGTGTAAGCGGCCTTTACCTGTACGGTAGGCATCAACAATGCCTGATTTACCGTAAATAATACCGCCTGTAGGGAAGTCAGGACCAGTAATATATTCCATCAATCCTTCAATCGAGATATTCGGATTGTCAGCATAGGCCAAGCACGCATTCACAACTTCTGTCATGTTGTGTGGTGCCATGTTGGTTGCCATACCAACCGCAATACCAGCAGCACCATTAATTAACAAGTTAGGAACACGGGTCGGAAGTACTTCAGGAATACGCTCAGATCCGTCGTAGTTATCTTCCCAGTCAACAGTGTCTTTTTCAAGATCTGCAAGAAGCTCGTGTGCAAGCTTAGTCATACGGACTTCGGTATAACGCATCGCAGCTGCGCTATCACCATCAATCGAACCGAAGTTACCCTGACCATCTACCAATAAATAACGTAAGCTAAAGTCCTGAGCCATACGTACAATGGTTTCATAAACAGCTGAGTCACCATGAGGGTGATATTTACCGATTACGTCCCCAACAACACGTGCAGATTTCTTGTAGGCTTTGTTATAGTCATTGCCCAATTCGTGCATGGCATAAAGCACACGACGGTGAACAGGTTTAAGACCGTCTCTCACATCCGGCAATGCACGAGATACGATTACACTCATCGCGTAATCTAAATATGAATGCTTGAGTTCGTCCTCAATGGCAATCGGTCGGATTTCCGATACGCTCATGCATACTCCTTCTTACAGATAGAAATTTCCATCTGCTTATATGTCTTGATCTTGCAAAAAATTTAGTTCCGAAAACTGAACTAAAATCGAAAAAAATATAGCTGTATACTATAGCATAAAAGCACTGTGTAATGTACGGAATCTACATCGCCAATCTGGTGATATTTGTATAATTTAATTGCATATTATTCTTATCATATCGCTATAACGAGCATCTTCTCATCTTGGTAAAACTATGTGATTTTTATTCCATAGAAATCAAACCTCAAATGAGATAAAAGTCTCAGTTATACATTGCATGTCGTTATCCACAATAAAAAACCCCTAGTAAAAACTAAGGGTTTTTAGCTTTAATCAATAAAGATTAAAGTTTAGATACCAACTCTGGTACTACAGTGTTCAAATCACCAACTAACCAGTAGTCAGCAACACTGTTGATTGGCGCTTCTTCGTCTTTGTTGATTGCAACAATAACTTTAGAATCTTTCATACCAGCTAAATGCTGGATCGCACCAGAAATACCTACAGCAACGTAAAGGTCAGGTGCAACGATTTTACCAGTTTGACCAACTTGGAAGTCGTTAGGTACAAAGCCTGCATCAACTGCCGCACGTGAAGCACCTTGTGCTGCACCAAGCTTGTCAGCTAATGGATCAAGTACTTTATGGTAGTTCTCACCAGAACCTACACCACGACCACCAGAAACGACGATGCGAGCCGCAGTTAATTCTGGACGGTCAAGCTTCACGATTTCTTCAGATACGAAGTTAGAAATACCTGCATCTTTCGCTTCACTTACTGCTTCAACAGCAGCTGAACCACCTTCCGCAGCAACTGGATCAAATGCTGTACCACGAACGGTACCAACAATGATTGCTTCGTCAGATTGAACAGTTGCAATCGCGTTACCTGCATAGATAGGACGCTTGAATATGTTTGCAGATTCAACAGAAATAATATCTGTGATCATGCTTACATCAAGAAGAGCAGCAACACGTGGAAGAATGTTCTTACCAGTTGTTGTAGAAGCAGCTAATACGTATTTGTAACCTTTAGCCAAGTCAGCAACTAAGCCAGCTACGTTTTCAGCTAACTGGTTTGCATAAGCAGCGTTGTCAGCAAGTAAAACTTTGCTTACACCAGCAACTTTAGCAGCAGCATCAGCAACTGCTTGAGCACCAGAACCAGCAACTAATACAGTAATATCACCACCGATTTTTTGTGCTGCAGCAACAACGTTTAAAGTAGCACCGTTAAGTACTTGGTTGTTGTGGTCAGCGATAACTAAAATACTCATGATTTTATCCTTCCGTATTAGATCACTTTCGCTTCATTTTTCAATTTTTCAACAAGCTCATCTACAGATTTCACTTGTACGCCAGCTTTACGTTCTGCCGGAGCTTCAACTTTAACAGTTTTAAGCTTAGTACCAGCTGTAACGCCATAATCAGCAGGAGACTTAGTATCAAGTGGCTTCTTACGAGCTTTCATGATGTTAGGCAATGCTGCATAACGTGGCTCGTTCAAACGCAAGTCAGTCGTGATGATTGCAGGAAGTGTAAGTTCAACAGTTTGTAAACCACCGTCAACTTCACGAGTTACTTGTACTTTACCGCCATCAACTTTCACTTCAGAAGCGAATGTACCTTGACCAGCGCCTAATAAAGCACCAAGCATTTGACCTACTTGGTTAGAGTCATCATCAATTGCTTGTTTACCAAGAAGGATAAGTTCTGGTTTTTCAGCGTCAACAACACCTTTTAAAATTTTAGCAACTTCTAAAGCGCCAATTTCATCAGTCGTTTCAACCAAAATACCGCGGTCTGCGCCTAGAGCCATTGCAGAACGGATTTGTTCTTGAGCTTCTTTAGGACCTACAGAAACAACAACGATTTCTGATACTGTTCCTTTTTCTTTTAAGCGAACCGCTTCTTCCACTGCGATTTCACAAAATGGGTTAATTGACATTTTTACGTTGGTAAGGTCAACCCCACTATTGTCCGGCTTAACACGAACTTTAACGTTGGCATCAACCACGCGTTTTACAGCAACAAGAGCCTTCATGTAATCCTCGGCTGTTCTAGCAAAAGTAAATGTTGAGAAAAGTATATTAACTCTTCAATTAAAATTTTTTAGGTACCCTATCTTGCAATGTGTTTGGCATTTCGGTCAAGTCACAATTTTCTGGAACAGTACAAAAAAAATGAAATCATCAGTTCATAAAAAAAATTTAGGCTAATATGAGGGCCTATTT
>NZ_JABVBF010000060.1 GCF_013344765.1 Acinetobacter lactucae | reverse complement strand
GTGGAATAGAGAGTTTTGCTGCCAAATAATCATTAGATTCGATTAAGGCTGGACCAATTTTTTCCATCCATTCATCGTCATCATGCACATTTTGGACATCTTGACGTAAAGGGAGTGGATATGGAAGAGCCGTAAAAAAGCTCCAGAAGTCGACTTGAGACAAATTACGAACTAAAACATATTCATCTTTATCTGTACGCTTAATCAAATTTTGCTCTTCAAGTAAAAGCACATAAGATGGCCAGCGTCCAATTTCTCCTCGGCCTAAAATTTCTAAGGCTTCTTTATCACTCACACTTTCACCGAGTTTTTGCTTTTTATAAAACAATTCAAGAATATCCAATAACATAAGAACTGGGTGCCTTTTTTGCTCTTTACCTGAATGAAATGCAGTTAAAGCAAAACTCACTTCTACACCTAGTAAAATAATATTCCAGGATAAAAAGACCCATAGTAGGAAAATAGGTACTGCTGCAAATGCTCCATATATAATTTCATAACTGGTAAAGTTTGACATTATAAAACTAAATAAATTTTTGAGTGTTTCAAACAATGCAGCGCTTAAGCATGCGGCAATTGCTGCCGAATATAGCGGAACTGTGCGATTGGGAATGGTCCAATATAAGATGAAAAAACCCAAAATGGTAAGAGCAAAAGAGATCAGCCAAAGTAGAAATGCGCCATCAAGTTGATACCCTGTGAAGTTATTACTTAATAAGTTCATGGAAGCGACTGTAGATGAAATGACGAATGCACTTCCTAAGAGAATCGGGCCTAAAGAGATGATCGTCCAGTAACGCATAAAACCCATAATGCCACTACGAGTTTCTTTAACTCGCCAAATACGATTGAAGACTGTTTCAATCGACGTGAGCATTAAAACGGTAGTAACGAATAAGAACAGCACACCAATAACAGTTAGGTTACTGGACTTTTCTGTAAAAGCATTAAGGGCTTTATCAAACGCGATAGTGCTTTTAGGTAAAAAATTACTATAGATTAAATGTTGGAGTTGTTGTCTTGCAGGTTCTAACGCTTTAATTGAAGAAATAATGACTAAGAAAACCGTCAACATCGGTACAACTGCGAATAGCGTTGTGTAAGTGAGAGAACCAGCTTGTTCACGGCACCGATCAGCTTCAAAACGCTTAAATACATATAAAACGAACTGAAACCAGGTTTTATTGTAAAAAGGAAGGTTACTTAAAAAACGTTGTAACATGCGTTGTCTATCCCGATTTTTTTAATCATCATGTTGGGCGATTGATAGCTTATCAAAGTATGAGCTTAAGCACTCAAGTAGCACATTAGAGCAAAATAATAACTTATAAAACTAAAATCATTCTGTAAGTTTACTATGCGCTATAGAAAGAATTGTAGCCATAAACTTTTTTCAAAAAAGTAGGTTTTCTGTTGTCTGGGCATAGGTTTATAAAAAGTAGAGAAAACTTCTACTCGATGAGTTTTAGAAATTTGCTCATGTTACACTTTGTGCTAGACAATCAATCACCTCTAGAATTTCATGAGATTGGTTTCGCCAAAAAAATAAAAAATACCGTATAGTGTTCTTTTTAACAAAATTTATGAAACCGATGCAACCTTACATTCTTGTACTCTATTACAGCAAATATGGTTCTACTAAAGAAATGGCTCATTTAATTGCCAACGGTATTGAGTCTGCGGGTATGTCAGTGAAAATTCGGACAGTGCCAAATATTGCTCCAGTCATCACGACAGCTGAGCCAAGTATTCCGGCAGAAGGTGATATCTACTGTACGTTAGATGATCTAGCAAATTGCGCGGGGCTGGCGTTAGGTTCCCCAACTCGCTTCGGTAATATGGCAAGTGAAATGAAGTATTTTTGGGATCAAACGACGAGTCTTTGGCTTAAGGGGGCATTACACAGTAAACCAGCTTGCGTTTTTACTTCTTCAGGATCAATGCATGGGGGGCAGGAGAGTACTTTACTTACTATGCTACCGCCTTTATTTCATCACGGGATGATGATTATGGGATTGCCAAATGCAATCCCAGCGTTATCTAACACTAAAACAGGTGGAACGCCGTATGGAGCCAGCCATGTAAGTGGCCCCCGCCATGATCAGAACTTAAGTCAGGACGAAAAGATTTTGTGTGAAGCTCAAGGCAAACGTTTAGCAGAGGTGACTAAAAAGCTTCTTAGTGCGCCTTAATTAAATAAAAAAGAGCGGATATCCGCTCTTTTTTTAGGTGTACATCTTATTCTTTTACAAAAGTAACTTTGCCATCGGTAAGAGAGTGAACACGTGCTAATGATTCAACGCGGTAGCCCTTTTCAAGCAATAAGTCACGACCTGATTGGAATGATTTTTCAATCACAATACCAACACCTACAACTTCTGCATTTGCTTGGTGAATTAAATCAATCAGTCCTAATGCTGCTTGACCATTTGCCAAGAAGTCATCAATAACTAATGCTTTATCAGTTGAATGAAGGTGTTTATTTGAAATCGCAATTGTACTTTCAGTTTGTTTAGTAAAACTAAATACTTTTGAGCGATATAAGTCATCTTTTAGCGTCAATGACTGATATTTACGAGCGAAAATTACAGGTACACCAAGTTCTAAACCTGCCATGATTGCAGGTGCAATACCTGATGCTTCAATGGTAATAATCTTGGTAATCCCTGCATCTTTAAAGCGAGCGGCAAATTCTTTACCAATCTGCTGCATGAGTACAGGATCAATTTGGTGGTTTAAGAAAGCGTCGACTTTCAAGACTTGATCAGATAGAACGATACCTTCTGTTAAGATTTTCTGTTCTAGTGCGTGCACGGGAGAATCCTCTAGACGGATGCTTTTAAAGCAAATGCGTATTTTAAAAAGCATCCGAAAAAATGCAAGCTTTAATTCGTCTTACCTGTATAACTTGTTAATAACAGGCCATAAGAAGTTTTACCATCAATATGGCTAACTTTAACTGGTAAATAATCTAGTTTTGGGGCTAACCAAAAGACTGTACTACGTTCAGGTTTTTTATGTTGTAAAACGACTTTAATGGTATCGAATGTGCCATAAGAGGTTTTAATTTTCTCATTACCTTGTTTTACAAATCGACGATTTTCAACTTCTTTTGCATCTGCAAGTGGGTAAGAAGTTTTAAGTGAACCATTTTTTAAATCTTCACGCAGCTGTAACTCTGCATTTAGCTCATCAAGAACGCCTGCCTGCCAAGCAAATGAACGGGCTTTATCGTCTTTCTTCGTAGAGATAGTTTTGCTATTTGGATTAAAGTTAATACTCATGGTGTTATTGTGAATCAAAATTTTGCTAGTACGGCTAAAACTTTGAGATCCAATTTTACCATTGTTGAAACTGAATTTACTTGTTTCACTTGCAGAAGCAATTCCACCAGCTTTTGCAGTGAAATTATAAGTCCAATTATTACCTTGTTGGCTTAAAGCGCGTGTAGCTGTACCCATACCTTTATTATTATAAGTAAACTGATAGTTTGCCTGAAATGGACTCATGGCAAGAGCATGGCTTGAGAAGCCTGCAAAAAGCAAAGTTGTTGAAATACCTGTTGCGATGCCAAACGATTTCAGAAATTTTGTTGCCATAAGTAAGTATCCTTGTACATACTAAAAAGTCAGTGCTGATGCATCTGTAACTTAAACATATTATGCCTGTTGATCATGGAGAAAAAATCAGGATTTATGCTAAATGTGTAATCTATTTGTGTTTTTTGGCAGCTAATTAATTTTCATTTATATCTGTTTATGCATCTTTTTGCTGAATTGGTGTTATTTCAGAGTCTTCTAATTCATCTTCGTCCTGATCACGATAAAGTAGGGCTGCTAAATTCACATTTCCAAATACGACTAATTCAGCTTCACGCACCCGTGCGTAATTTATATGTACTTTACCTAATGTCTCGATGATACTGGCTTTTTTACCAAACCAGCGGTTGAGATCAAGAAATATAAGTTCATCACGTTCTTCTGCTACGTTAAAACGTTCAAGAATCATCCCTAAAGGGTCTTTTTTCAAAATCTTATGGTAGTAAAAAACTGCGGCTTTCACGGCGATTTTTTGCCAAAAGTTTTTATATTTTGCTTCAATAATTTGTGTATTACTAATTTGTTCAAAAACCAAAAGCTGTTGTTCTTTATTAAATTCCATCTGAATCAGTTTTAAATCAACTGATAGTGCCGTTTCTAGGCCTTTTACATGCATGGTTGCATATAACCTTAACCAGTCATGATAAAGATCTGCGTGGAGGTCATCTAGAAATTCAACATTATTGGTAACATAACGTTGTAAAGTCGCATTCAGAAAGGTTTGTGATAGTGTAAAATCTCTTTCTTCCTCAATGAATGCTTCTGCTTTTTTATAGACTTTTTGAAGACGTCTGACTAATGAGGAAAGTAGCGTTTGCATAAAAGAACTTCCAGAATTTAATTTACTAAAGAGCCCACACAATCTTTATTATGATAAAAAACGGGTTTTGATATTGCAGTGTAACAAATTTACTTGATACATTTTGACAAAATGAAAATGGATAAAACCCTATGCTTGAAGTGAATCACATTTTTATCCAGATTTGAATATTAGTTTACATTTTATTCGGTATTAAACCGTGGGGAAAAGGCATTTATATGCTTTTAAGATTATGCTGAACAAAAGAAGTCGATTCATAGAGCCTTTTCATTATTGGTGGCAAGACCGAGTCTTTCTTGTTGCAACAATATTAGCAATCTTGCTGCATATTTTTGTGTTGCTCATTCACTTCGCCATGCCTAGCCCGTCAGAGCAATCTACTAAAGAAATTGCAATTTCAATTCGATCAAACAATGAGTCAGTTGATCAGGCAGATTTTTTGGCTCAAGCGGATCAGCAAGGTTCAGGTACATTTCGTGAGGCTCATCGGACTTCTAGTGATACCCCCAATCCTATGATTAGTGATGCTTCAACTGGTAATGCAGAGTTAGAAACTTTGCAAAAGATTCAGCAACAAAGAGAGCTTAAATTTGAAGAAAAAGTTCTAATGACGGTTTTGAGTTGGCAAAAACAAGCAGATGCAAGTCAAAGGAAAAAGGAATTGGAACAACTACAAAGTCAATTCCAAGCAAAAGCTGCGATGGTTGCCAGCCTTGAAGCACAATATTTAAGACGTAGGCAAGATTTCAGCCGCCAGCAAAAAATAAAAACAGTAGATGGAATTCAGGCGAAGAAAGATGCCTCTGCTGCTTATTTAGATAAATTTCGTGAAAAAGTGGAGCTTTATGGTAACCGCTATTATCCGGAAGAAGCCAAACAGCAACAACTAAGAGGTGAAGTCCGTTTAATGGTGATTCTAAATACACAAGGCGGGATTCGTGCAATCCGATTACTTGAAAGTTCAGGACATTCAATACTAGATGAAGCTGCAAAGTCTTCAGTACGTCGCGGCGCACCATTTGGACATTTTGATACCAATATGAAAGATATTTCGGAATTACGTATTGTGCGTACTTGGCGCTTTGATCCAGCTGAAGCGGAATTTGAGGTTCACTAATTAAAAAATGTGGATAAGTTTTAGCTTATCCACATTTTAATAAAAGAGATTTTTCAACTCTTCAACCTATCGGGAAATTTAATTATTCCTGATAAGGGTTAGCAATATTAAGTTTCGCCAAAATTTCAATTTCTAAACCTTCCATCTCTTCTGCATCTTCATCACTGGTTTCATGGTCATAACCAAGCAAATGTAAAACACCATGGACTAATAGATGTGCAAAATGATTTTGGGCAGTTTTTTTCTGTTCTAACGACTCTTGTAGTACTACCGGTATGCAAATAACTAAATCACCTAGAGGTAAGGCATCTAGCATTGGTAGAACTTCTTCAGGAATATCGCTTGGGAAAGATAAAACATTAGTCGGTTTATCTTTTTCTCGGTATTGCAAATTGAGTTGCTGGCTTTCGTCCAGATCAACACAAGCCACCCCAATTTCACAATCTTCTTTATAACCAACGTGGCGTAAAGTTGTCTCAATAATTTTTTTGAGTTGAGCTCGTTTGAGCTCTAACTCAGGTGATTGAAAGTCTTGTTGTAAACTTAAACTGATTTTCAAAATGAATCCTTAAGCATCCTGATGTTGCAAGTCTGCTGCTGTATCGTTTTCAGCAACTAATGCTTCTTGACGTGCTTTGCGTTCAGCACGTGCTTCAGCATTAAGACGCTGTTGTTCACCATCCCATCCTTCATACGCTTCAACGATTTTTTGAACCAGTTGGTGACGTACAACGTCACGGGAATGGAAACGGGTAATATGAATTTCTGTAATATTTTCGAGTACGCGAAGTGCGTGTGCCAAACCAGATTGTTGACCTCGAGGTAAATCTACTTGAGTAATGTCACCTGTAATCACTGCACGAGAACCAAAACCTAAACGGGTCAAGAACATTTTCATTTGTTCTGGCGTTGTGTTTTGAGCTTCATCCAAAATTACAAATGAATGGTTAAGTGTACGACCACGCATATAGGCAAGAGGGGCAACCTCAATCACTTGACGCTCAATTAACTTGGCAACTTTTTCAAAGCCAAGCATTTCGTAAAGAGCATCGTAAAGAGGACGTAGGTATGGGTCGATTTTCTGAGTTAAATCACCCGGTAGGAAACCTAACTTTTCTCCAGCTTCTACAGCAGGACGTACAAGCAAAATCCGCTGGATTTCGTTACGTTCGAGCATATCTACTGCGGCGGCAACAGCTAAATAGGTTTTACCTGTACCCGCAGGGCCAACACCAAAAGAAATGTCGCTTTGCAAAATACGCTGTACATAACGTTTTTGATTGGCACCACGTGGATTAATGCGGCCTTTTCGAGTCTGGAAATAAACATCCATTGGCGCATCATGCTCATCCATTTCTTCTCCCACTAACTCGAAATTACGTTCAGTTTGAGAAGATTGAATTAATAGATGTAACAGATCGGCACTAATTTGCTGGGATACCTCAGACTCTTCGTAGAGTCTTTGCAATAATGCTTCGGCTCTCCCAACAGCATCTATCTCACCATCGATATGAAAAACATCTCCACGATGAGTAATTTTGACATCTAAACGCTGTTCAATTTGCTTAAGGTGCCCATTATAGGCACCCAAGATGCTCTTTAAACGTTCCATTGAAATTTCAGGAAATGTTACGGTACGTCGAATCGCTGCAGTCAAGAGAAAACCTTTCAGTAGACTTTAGAATACCTCTACATTACGCCACGTCAGGCTCAAGATTCAAGAGTTCACCGTAAACTAAATTTAAAGTTTTAATTTCAGTAATCTCGATCTCTGCGAAACGACCTACCCAAGAAGCATCACCTACGAAAGTGACTAGACGTGTATTATCGGCTGTACCTAGTAAAATATTAGGGTCTTGGTCCGAAACTTTTTCAATAAGAACACGTTCAATTTTGCCAAGCATTGCATCAGTTTTTTCAATACTAGATTGTTTAATCACTTTTTGAACTTGAGCTAAACGCTCTTTCTTAACGTGCTCAGGCGTAGTATCAGGCAAGTCTGATGCAGGTGTACCCGGGCGTTTTGAATAGACAAAACTATACGAGTGGTCAAAATCTAAGTCTTTGATAAATTGAAGTGTTTCAGCGAAGTTTTCATCAGTTTCACCTGGGAAACCAATAATAAAGTCACTCGATAAATGCATATCTGGACGTATTTTTCTTAGCTTGGCAATCTTATCGATATAAACATCAATCGTATGATTTCGCTTCATTGCCTGTAAGACATCATTTGATCCACTTTGAACAGGTAAGTGTAAATGTGACACCATTTGAGGCAAATCTTCATAGCACTGAATTAACTCATCAGAGAACTCAAGTGGATGCGATGTTGTATAACGTAAACGGCCGATACCCGGAATTTCTGCAACGAGTCGTAACAATTCAGGGAAAGTACATATGCCGCCTTCGAAAGTTTCGCCGCGATATCCATTTACATTTTGACCCAGAAGTGAAATTTCACGAACACCTTTTTCAGCCAGGCCTGCAATTTCTGCAAGTACATCATCTAATGGGCGAGAAACTTCTTCACCGCGTGTATAAGGAACTACACAGAAAGAACAATATTTAGAGCAGCCTTCCATAATAGAAACGAATGCTTTAAAGCCTTCTACACGTGGTTCAGGTAAAAAGTCGAACTTTTCAATATCTGGGAAAGAAATATCAACCAGTTTGATTTTATCTTTTTTAGGTTTTTCTACTTGAGCATTATGCTGATCAAGCATTTGTGGTAAACGGTGTAATGTTTGTGGACCAAAAATCATGTCCACGTAAGGCGCACGTTTTTGAATGTTGTCACCTTCTTGAGATGCAACACATCCACCGACACCAATCACAAGATCAGGGTTCTTGTCTTTTAGTTTGCGCCAGCGGCCTAATTCACTAAATACTTTTTCCTGTGCTTTTTCACGAATAGAACACGTATTCATGAGCAGAATGTCTGCTTCATTAGGGTTGGTCGTTAAAACGTAGCCGTGAGAGTCGCCTAAAAGGTCTGCCATACGGTGACTGTCATACTCATTCATCTGACACCCTTGAGTTTCAATATAAAGTTTTTTTATTGAAACATCAGTGGTGTGCGTTGGCTGGGTAACAGTGTTTTCTGAGGCAGCTTTGGCACCATTGGGAATGAAGGTTTGAACCGTCATGCAGGCTCCTAACAGATCGATCTAAAAAGAATAAATTGGCCCAAAATGGGTCAAACCATTTATTATAGCAGTATTTGAGCTGAACCGATAACAGTAAACTTTCAGAACATGACAAGGTTTTTGTGAAGTAAATTAGGTGAATTTTAATGATGTTGAATCATAGAGTTACATAACACAACAAAAGAAAGCACGAAGAATAATTAAACTATGCGTTGAAGGTGAATAGTCAGGGTTTAACACATTTATGAGACCAAGTAGAAAGAGCTCATCAATCCATAGTCGTGTAATGAAAAATAAATATATGCATCGTAGCTGGTTAGGAGCTATGTGTTTACTTGGTTGTTCATTTACCTATGCTGCCGAAGAGCAGTTCAATGATGCCTTAAATGCTGCAAATAGTGGTAACACCGCATTATTAGATCAATATCAGCTTGCAATGCAAAATGATGTATTGGGATACTATCCAGAGTATTGGAAACTCAACACCAACCTTGGCTTTCAACCTACTGCCTCTATCGTAAGTTTTGCTCAACGTTATCCACAATCAGCAATGGCTGAAAAATTAGCAGCTGATTATGTTGAAGAAAAAGTTAAACAAGCTGACTTTACATCTGCACAACCTGTTTTATCTTATGTCACCAATCCTGACCAAGCCGAAAATTGTGCTTTAGCACAAGTGCGGGCAAAAAGCGGTGATGCATTAGTTTTTGCTGAATATAAAGATGTTTGGCTAGCAACGGAATCACAACCGGAATCTTGTATAGGCTTAGGGCGCATGATGTTGTCTAGTCCTTTAATGAGTGCACAAGATAAACAACAGCGTCTATGGGTACAGTTGCGTGCAGGTTTGTCGGGACAGGCGCTTGCGACAGCACAGACTTTGGGTTTGAATTTATCATTGGCTCAACTTAACCAAATTCAGGCTAACCCACTTAATTATTTATGGAGTGCGCCTAAGACAAATGATGCAGATTATGCTTATTTGATTTTCGCGTTAGGACGTCTAGCTAATAATGACTTAAGCAATGCTTTTTCAAATGTGCAGCGTGTTGCTCAAGGTACGCCACAAAATGTACAAAAATATTTATATCGTACGGTAGCCTATATTGGTGGCACCACGGTAATGAAAAATAATTTTAATCGTGAAGTTCTTCAATACTTTGATGCAAGTTATGGTTATCCATTAAGTCCGGAAGAAGCTGAAATTTATGCACGTCAGGCGATTAGATTTGGTGCATGGGAAAGTTTAATCCGTGCCATTGATAGTATGACTGTATCCCAAAAACAAGAAGACCGTTGGCAATATTGGCTTGCTCGTGCAACAGAACAGCGCGGTGATAGTGCTTCAAAAGCAACAGCACAACAAATTTATAGAAAATTGGCCCAGACGGGTGACGACTATCATAACCTTTTAGCGAAAGATCGTTTAGGTGAGCGTTATAACCATCAACCCTATGATGATCAGCCAACGGCAAGTGATTTAAGACGTTTAGATCAGAATATTCACTTTAATCGTGCTTTTACTTTAAGACGTATTAATGCAAATCCAACTTATACCAACCGAGAGTGGAATTGGGCGGTTCGCCAGGCTTATCTTCAGCATGACGATGGCCTACTTTTAGCTGCGGCAAAGCGTGCTCATGACATGGGATGGTATGATCGTGCAATTTATGCAGCAGATCGTACAACCAATAAGCACAATGACACATATCGCTATGTGACCCCGCATAAAACTAATGTCGTAAGTCATAGTTACAATGCAGGAATTGATCCAGCATGGGCTTATGGTTTAATGCGTCAAGAAAGTCGGTTTGTTACTTCTGCACGGTCTCACGTTGGGGCAGGTGGTCTTATGCAAATTATGCCTGATACAGCAAAGTTGATTGCTCGCCAGATGGGAGAAACATATAATCCGGCAGCGTTAAGTGAAATGAATACAAATATTCGATATGGAACATTTTATTTGTCGATGATTCAGGGACAATTAAGCAATAACCCTGTTTTGGCAACAGCAGGTTATAATGCGGGACCTAATCGGGCTAGACGTTGGCAACCGGACTACCAATCAATTTCGGCTGACCAATATACTGAGACAATTCCATTGTTAGAAACCAGAGACTATGTCAAACATGTTATGACGAATGCAACACATTACGGGGTAGTATTGGGGCAAGGCGCCCAGTCGTTATCGCAACGTATGAAAGTCATTCCAATGCGTACGTCGCCTTAATTTTAAGGTGGTTGATGATGGATCTTCTTTTAATTGGCATATTCAAGTTTTAATTAAATGAAATATAGATATTTGGAACTTCGTTCAATTTTGCAACTTGCATGGTGGCTCATCTGTGCGGGAGTAGGATTGATGAGTTCCGTTTTACATGCCGAACCTGTTAATTTACAGGGGTATGTTATGCATGTGCAAATGACACCTGCCGCATGTGCATTAGATCCCTCTAAACAAAAACAACGTAAATGTCTTGAAGGATATTCACTGACAATTACAGGTCTAATGCCGGAAACAAACCAAAGTAATTGCTCAACAGAAAGTTCTGCAACTTTGTCTCCATTGCAAGCTAAAGTTGTGGCTCGGGTTATGCCTGATAATAATGCCCGTGTGCAGCTTTGGAAAAGTGTAGGGGGGTGCGTTCCTATGAATGCAAGCCAATATTTCAGGACAGTCATTAACTTTGCTGAACGTTTAAAAATTCCGGCTAGTCTTACAAGTTCAACAAATGTTGAAATGCAACAATCTGCGTTAAGACAGCAATTTACTCGTCTTAATCCGAGCTTACCTCAAAATGGTATTCGTTTTAGTTGTCAGTTATCGCGCTCCGATGTGGTCTTAACAGAAGTGAAAGTTTGTTACACGGTAAAAGGCCAATATAAACAATGTGCAAATCATGTGGTATCGAATTGCCCTAGTGAAATTACGATTAAAGGAAGTTACTAAAGGTAACGATCATTTTGTAAAAAAATGCTCGTCATACATTGAATCTATTTATAAAGGTTAATTTGTATTTTCTATCAGACTTTTGGTGAAAATGAGTCGCTTTTACATGCATCTGCCAAATCTTTAGAGTACAATCTTTGCCGTTTATGATGATTTGGTTAGATGGAATTCCTATTTAGCCCGATTAAGGACACTCATTGGAGACAATTACATGAAGCAACCCGTTCGTGTTGCCGTGACTGGCGCTGCAGGTCAAATTGGTTACAGCTTATTATTTCGTATCGCAAGCGGTGAAATGTTAGGTAAAGATCAGCCTGTTATTTTACAATTGCTTGAAGTTCCAGTTGAAAAAGCACAACAAGCGCTGAAAGGCGTAATGATGGAACTTGATGACTGTGCTTTCCCTTTATTGGCTGGCATGATCGGGACTGATGATCCGAAAGTTGCATTTAAAGATGCTGACTACGCTTTATTGGTAGGTTCTCGTCCACGTGGTCCTGGTATGGAACGTGCTGACTTGTTAAAAGTTAACGGTGAAATTTTCATCGGTCAAGGTCAAGCATTAAACGAAGTTGCTAGCCGTAACGTTAAAGTATTAGTTGTAGGTAACCCTGCAAACACTAACGCTTACATCGCAATGAAATCTGCTCCAGATCTTCCAGCGAAAAACTTTACAGCGATGTTGCGTCTTGACCACAACCGTGCGTTGACTCAAGTTGCTCAAAAAGCTGGGGTTGCAGTTGCTGACATCGAAAACTTAACAGTTTGGGGCAACCACTCTCCAACAATGTATGCTGACTACCGTTTTGCAACGGCAAATGGCGAAAGCTTAAAAGACAAAATTAACGATCCAGCTTGGAACAAAGATGTATTCCTTCCAACTGTTGGTAAACGTGGTGCTGCGATCATCGAAGCGCGTGGTTTGTCTTCTGCTGCTTCTGCCGCTAACGCTGCAATTGACCATATGCGTGATTGGGCGCTTGGTACAAACGGCAAATGGGTAACTATGGGTATTCCATCTGATGGTTCTTATGGTATTCCTGAAGGCGTTATGTTCGGTTTCCCTGTTACAACTGAAAACGGTGAATACAAAATCGTTCAAGGTTTAGAAATTGATGAATTCAGCCGTGAGCGTATCAACTTCACTCTAAATGAGCTTGAAGAAGAACGTGCAGCAATTGCTGACATGGTAAAATAATTCATCAGTTTGATGAGTTAAAAAAAGCACTCTTTTAGAGTGCTTTTTTATTGAACCCTGAAAAAGGGAACACAAAAAGCAACAAGAAAATATAGACACTATCATGCAAGTAAAAACGTTTTATTGTTAGATTAGTTAATAGATGATTTAAAAGAAGTTATAGGAGAATAACAATGTTTGAACAGCAACCTACTTTAGAACTTTTATTTGATCAGCTGGGTTTGGATTCAGATGAAGCAAGTATTGAAAACTTTATCAAGACACATCAATTGCCAGCCGAACAAAAATTACATGAAGCTTCTTTTTGGTCAAAGGGCCAAAGTGATTTTTTAAAAAGTCATTGGGAAAAAGATGATGAGTGGATTGTGGTGATTGATGAGCTGAATGAACAACTGCATGAAGACAGTCTAAAAAAATAATTTCATAAAAATAAAGCCTGTTTTTACATGTAATACCTAAAACAGGCTTTATTACATTAAGGGTTTAATGTGTTTTTACTTTTAATTGATCTTTATACCATGGCTCATGACGTACAAGGTCGAATACAGGTTGGCCGTGAAGTAGTTCAAGATCACACGTAGACGTTGATAAATATTTAGTTAACCAATGTCGTGTTAATGCAGATTCTTGTCGCGCTGCTGACGCATAGGCCAAGAAGAAATAGATATCGGCATGTTCATGATGCGCTAAGGGCTTCAAAATTTGTTGAGTAATTAACGCAAAACGTTTTTCTTTATTTAATTCAAAATAAAGCATATAGGCTTTGGCTAAATGTAAAGACAAATTAAGATATAAGCTCAATGGCATTTCTTCATATTCCATACGAGCTTGTTCAAGCAAAACAATAGCTTCTTGTAAAAAATGAAGTTGCTCTTGGCGAACACGACTTAATACTACAAGTTGCATGCGTAACTCAGCACGCTCCAAAGCAAGCTCAGGCGTATTTTCAGTCAAATAAAGTTGGTCTGTTTCACCAATTCGGTTCACAATTGTTTTACTTTCAATAGACATACGCCATCACCTTTTTTAATCAATAGCTTTTATATCGGGTTTATTTGCCAAATTTAAAGAGTAACCTTTAAACCCAAATAGAATTTCCACTACGAAGCCAAGCTGTAATAGAGAGTCTTTGTTGTTTTGAAGTTAATACTTCATGTAATAAATCGCTTTGAAATATCACCAGTCGATTGGGCTCGGGGTTAACAATATGCCATTTCTCATTTTTATCTTGTAGTCGTAATTGTCCACCCCAATCTTCTCGCCATTCTGAATGTAAGTAATAGACAGTTGATATAATACGATCATTTTTTTGTTGAGGATTGTCTCGATGTAAAGCGTAAAATTCGCCCAAACTATAACGGGCAAAATGAGCCTCAACTTCTTTAATTCCTAAATAAAATGCTTGATTTAAATTTTGTGAAAATAAACTTAAATTTTCAATATGTTGTTGAGCAATAGGAAGCTGATCGTTAATCCAGAGAATATGGTCACTGCGAATATTACTGACTACGCCGTTTTGAATACCTGCTTGTCTAAATTCATCAATGTGATGGCTACACTCGTTAGCAACCTGAGCACGATATTGGCCGGGATAGGCCTGATTTATAATGGCAAAGCCATGCGTATTTAAATCATCTAAAATTTGATCCAAATTCCATGAATCAGGAAGCGAGTGAGAGTGCATATAACCTCGGGTAGATCGTAAAAATATCAAGCAGCTCTATTTTAGATGATCACAACCTTACGAAAGAATATTTTTTTCATGTTAAACTATTTGTTGAATTGAGGAATTAAAGTCAACATGAATTACCGTCACCATTTCCATGCGGGCAACTTTGCAGATGTTATGAAGCATGTGCTTTTGCTACAGCTGCTCAACCGTTTAAATGCTAAAGATAAACCTTATCGTTATATCGATACGCATGGAGGGGCAGGCAAATATGATTTATCTCTGGCACCTGCACAAAAGTCTGGAGAGTTTCTCACAGGCATTCATCGCCTAGTTCAATTATCTGAAATGGAAAAGCGTCAGGCACCTGAAGCAATCCAGCAATATTTGAAATTGGTCGAACAATTACGTTCTGAGGAAGGAAAGGGTAGTTATCCAGGTTCTCCTTGGTTTGCTTTGCAAGGCATGCGTGAAATCGACAAGGCGACTATATTTGAAATGCAGCGCGATGTATTTCAACAATTACGCGATAATATTCGTGATAAACGTGCAGGTTTACATGAGCGTGATGCATATGAAGGCTTACTCGGTGTAATTCCGCCAAAAGAAAAGCGCGGTCTGGTTATGATCGATCCTCCTTACGAATTAGAGCGTAAAGACTTTCCACAATTAGTTGAACTTTTACAACAAGCTCATAAAAAATGGCCAACAGGCGTTTTTGCAGTTTGGTATCCAATTAAAGACCGAGCGATGATTGAACGTTTTGAAAAGAAAATGTTTAAAACGGGTATTCGCCGTCAATTGGTTTGTGAAATTTGTGTATGGCCAGATGACACTCCTGTAGGTCTAAATGGTTGTGGTTTATTGGTAATCAACCCGCCTTGGCAGTTCTCTGAACAAGCAGATCAAGCACTACAATGGTTATTCCCTCACTTACGTATGCAAGAAACTGGTGGTCATGCTGCTGTTCGCTGGTTAGTGGGTGAGTAACAGTTAACTTAAATCAATGCACATGTTTGGAATAGAAAATAATGACAAATGCGCCTAAACCAGAGCAAGATTTAACTCATAATGAACATTCATTTGATGGGATTACATTTGAAGTGGTTGAAGAAGAAGATAATCCGGAAGGACAAAAAGTGAAGCGCCGAGGTATTTATCTTTGGCCTAACTTAATTACAACTGCTGCTCTGTTGTCCGGCTTCTATTCCATCATTGCAAGTATGAATGGTGATTTTAACCAAGCAATCTATGCCATTTTTATTGCAGCGCTACTTGATGGTCTTGATGGGCGCGTTGCTCGAGCTATTGGTGCACAAAGCGCTTTTGGCGAACAATATGATTCTCTCTCGGACTTGTTAGCTTTTGGTGTGGCGCCAGCAATGTTGATGTATAGCTGGAGTTTGCATGATTTAGGTCGTATTGGATTGGCATGTTGTTTTGTTTATACAGCGTGTGCAGCCTTCCGTTTAGCACGTTTTAATGTGCAAATTGGCGTTGTTGATAAGCGTTATTTTATCGGTATTGCAAGTCCACTCGCTGCCATTATCATTATTTCACTTGTCTGGGTTGCTCGCGATTATCCTTTCATTTTTGATTTACGTGATATTGCGATTCAAACTATTAATGCTGTTCTTATGGTAATTGTGGGATTACTCATGATTTCCAATATTAAATACTATTCTTTCAAGCAGATGGATCGTAAACGTGTTCCCTTTGTAGTTATGTTGCCAGTAGTACTGATTTTTGCAGCAATCACTTATAATATTCCGATGGGCATTTTGACTGTTTCAATTATCTATGCTCTCTCTGGTTTTGTTACGACTCTATTAGCACGCAAGAGTAATGAAACAATAAAAACATAAAATAGAAGAGGTTCAGTATGCCTAAGTTGATAAGTCAAATTAATCAATTACAGCAGCTGGGTCCTAATGCTAAAGAGGGGGTTGTTTATCAACCTTCTCGTGGTTTTTTTAAAATTGTTTATCAAGCCTTAATCCTTCCAAATTTACCCACACCGCTTCGTTATTTTAATTATATTAGCTTAGTGGGACAGCCGCGCATTCCTCTTTGTTATAACACTCATAGCATTACAACTTCAGCAATTGACACTGCAACAGTGCTTGTAAGTAATAGCCAACATAGTGTGGGACATTTAAAGACATATTCAATCCGGCGCCAATGCCAGTTTGATTCGACAGTATATCAGTTTGATAAAATAGACGTGATTCAATGGCAAATTCCAACGATTCACCTTCAACGCTTAGACCCAGAAATGGGTTGTGACCTTTCGATTCAAGTCCCAGACAATATCTCTAATGCATCTGCATTACAGTGGGGCGTTTCTGACTATTGGTCAACGCTATGTATTTGTGAAGGAGAAATTTTCTATAAAGGGCAAAAATATCAAATTGAAGGATTGGGGCGATTTAAACACGCAAGAGCCCTGCATTTACCGTTCTTATCTTTATGTTTCTACACATGCCAAATTATTAATTTAAATGAGACGACACAGCTTACATTTCTACAAATAAGAAATCAGTGGAATATCATTTTATGCTCAAGACTAGAGATTCAAGAATTTGGGGAACCTGTTGAAAGCTTTACAGAAGATGTAAATTTACATATCCATCGGGTTTATCCAAAGGTTAAGACACCGAATGGTAAAGAGATGTATCTGCCACGAGAGTTTTCTTGGCAGTGTAAGAAAAATGGAAAAATAATTTTTGAACTATATGCACAAAGCCGTGGTGACTACAAGTTTGGATTAGCAGCGGGATATGTAGGAAGCTTTCATTATCAATTAAGTTGGAATGAACAGTGTCTACAAGGTGAAGGTGGATATTGTGAATATATCGATTGTCGACCACTTAGATGGCAAGAAAAGAATCAAGATGAGAAAATTTTAGATAAATTGATGCTTTTACAACCATGTTTATATAAAAAATGACTATTTTTATTATTTTTGATCAAAAAGCGAACTGTTGTTGCACTGATATTAAAAAAGGGGTTGCAAAGGGGATGTAATGGTCTATAATGCACATCCATCGGCGGTGATGCAGATAGAAACTTGTTGAAAAACAGTTACTTGTGATTAAGTTGATTGCTTTAAGTGATGAATTTGATGGTGAGTTGGTTTTGAGAATAAGTT
>NZ_JABVBF010000005.1 GCF_013344765.1 Acinetobacter lactucae | reverse complement strand
AACCAAACAATAGCTACTTTCGCAGATGTCCCTTCAAAATAAATTACCATAAACAACTGATAATCAATTATTTTTCTAATTTCAACACGATGAACCGCTTTTTCCGAGTAATATGCAACCGACCATAATTTTTGATCTAAATATTCAATTTGAGATATTTGTGCTTGCTTTAAAAAGAAAATAAAACCAATAAATATAAGAATGACAGCACATAGCCACCAAATAGGTGTTAATAATTGATAAAGCAGGATAGCTAAACCCAAGCCAACAAAAAGCTGAAATATTACCGAGATACGGCTATATTTCAGCTCAAAAATTAATTCTGTTATCAAAACAGTTTAGCCATGTACATACTGTTTTAGTTTATAAATAAATTCACGTAACTCAGTACGTGGAGGCTCAGAAACTTCCATGAACCAATCTAATAAATCTGGATCTTCTTGATCAACCAACTCTGCAAATAATGCTTTTTCTGCTGGATCAGCTTTTAAATAATAGTTTTTTACATACGGGTCAAAATAGACGTCAATTTCTTTTAAGCCGCGGCGTGCTCGATAAATTACTTTACGTTCTTCCAAGGTCATTTCGTCAGACATTTACGTCCCCATCTGCGTTGATAGTGCGCCTAGTTTACCTGATCACATCCTAAAGATCGCTAAAAATATCAAATTGACCAAATTTATCATCTTGTACTCATAATTGAGCATTCATCACATTGTTCGGGAGGAAATGCTTACGTATGTTTAGGGCATAACATCACACCTGAACCAAGGAAGAAATACAAATGCAATCTGGTGCCATCCGTCCTATTCCAAATATGTTACCGAGACGACTATTTAACGAAGAGCATGAAGCTTTCCGCGAGACAGTACGTAAATTCTATGAAAAGGAAGTTGTTCCCAATATTGAAAAATATGAAAAACAGCAACATGTTGATCGAGATCTTTGGAATAAGGCTGGAGAATTAGGTCTTCTTTGCACCACAATGCCAGAGCAATATGGTGGTTCTGGGGTAGATCGCCTATACAGCATGATTCTTATTGAAGAACAAGCGTATGCGATGGACTCAAGTACCGGGTTTTCTTTGCATTCCGATATTGTTGCTAATTACGTTAACAATTTTGGTAATGAAGAGCAAAAACAAAAATGGTTACCGAAAATGGCAACCGGAGAAGTTGTCACTGCTATTGCCATGACAGAACCGGGCACTGGTTCAGATTTACAAGCGGTAAGAACCACAGCGGTTCTTAATGGTGACGAATATGTCATTAATGGTTCTAAAATTTTTATTACAAATGGCTATTTATGCGACATGGCCGTAGTCGTTTGTAAGACTGGTAATAGTGATAAAGGTTCAGCCAACTTATCATTAATTATTGTGGAAGCAGACCGTGCTGGTTTTAGTAAAGGTAAACCTCTCAACAAAATTGGAATGAAAGGCCAAGATACCTGCGAATTATTCTTTGATAACGTTCGTGTTCCTAAAGAGAATCTTTTAGGCATGGAAGGTATGGGCTTTATCATGCTCATGAAAGAATTAGCATGGGAACGAATGTTAGTGGCGATTATATGTCAGGCGGGTGCTGAAGCAGCATTTGCACATACCGTTCAATATACAAAAGATCGTAAGGCATTTGGTAAACCTATTGGCGCATTTCAAAATACGCGCTTCAAACTTGCTGAACTCAGAACAGAGATAGATTTCTGTCGTACTTATTTAGATCGTTGTATGGAATTACAACTTGAAGAAAAATTGAGTGTCGAAGCTGCAGCTGCTGCTAAATATAAAATTTCTGATATGTTCTCGAAAATTGTAGATGAATGTCTTCAGTTACATGGGGGGTATGGCTATATGCTTGAATATCCAATTGCACGTGCATACATTGATCATCGAGCAAATCGAATTTATGCAGGTACAAATGAGATCATGAAAGAGTTAATTTCAAGAACACTTTAATAACTTCATAAGAAAAGGGGCATTACGCCCCTTTTCTTATGTAATACGACTTAAGATACTAATTTTGGTTTACGCTCATTTGCTTCAGCACGCTTATGAAAATGAAGAATACCATCTTCAAACTTTGCATTTTTTAGAGACTTTCTATCTTCTAGATAGTTATTAGTGACCTGCCATGGAGCACGCTTACCTTGTTTAGGTAGTTCATGTGCTGCACGGTTAATATAACCTGAAGACAGTTTACCCATTACGGTATCTTCTTCCATTACCGTCTTATCGCCCGATGGAATCACTTCATCATAACTATTTTTGTCCATATAGTTTAATAAGCGACAAATATATTCGGCAGCGATATCGACTTTGAGTGTCCATGAGGCATTCACATAGCCAATTATCATCGCCATATTTGGTACATCACTGAGCATTATGCCGTTATAAAGCATATGCTCAGATGAATTAATTGGTTTCCCATCAAGAGTCGCTTGAACTCCGCCCATAATCTGAACTTGTAGTCCTGTTGCAGAAACAATGATGTCAGCATCCAGATGTTTGCCAGATTTAAGTAAAACACCTTTTTCGGTAAATTTCTCAATCTGATCAGTTTCTACACTCGCTTTGCCTTCGCGTAAAATCTTAAACAAGTCACCATCTGGCACTACGCATAAACGCTGATCCCAGGGATTGTAGGAAGGCGTAAAGTGCTTCATATCAACCTTACCTTTAAGTTGTACCTCAATTGCTTTTAAAAGCAAACGACGTACCGTTTTAGGATGTTTTTGAGATAACGCATAAATAGCGCGTTGCATACCGATGTTGCGAGCACGGGTAAATTTATAAGCTGCTTCTTCAGACATAAATTTACGCGTTTTTTCATAGATGAAATCGATAGAAGGAACGCTAGCAATATACGTTGGTGAACGTTGCAACATCGTCACATGACCTGCCCCACCTTTAGCCATTGCTGGTACTAAAGTAATCGCTGTTGCACCACTACCAATAATAACCACCTTTTTGCCCGCGTAATCTAAGTTTTCAGGCCAATGCTGAGGGTGAATGAGCTGCCCTTTAAATGCTTCTTGATTTGGGAAAGAAGGTGCATAGCCCTGATCATAGTTGTAGTAACCTGTACACCCTACAACAAAGTTGGCAATCCAAGTCTGCTGTTTTTTATTGCTATCTTCGACTACAACCTGCCATTTTTTTGAGGCTGAATCATAATTAGCAGAAAGTACACGGTGACCAAAATGAATTTTTTCTTTTAATTTATATTCATCAATTACTTCGCCTAAATACCCTTTAATAGAAGCACCATCAGCTAATACATTCGCCTTACACCATGGTTTAAAATTAAAACCAAAGGTAGACATATCTGAGTCTGAGCGAATACCTGGATAACGGAAAAGATCCCATGTTCCACCAAAAGACTCACGACGCTCTAAAATTTCAAATTGGCGTTGTGGAGAGTTTTTTGACAAATGAGCAGCAATTCCTATTCCTGAAATACCTGCGCCAATGATTAAAATATCAACTTGCTTTTCCATTTTATTTTTATACCCATTGTTGAGAATATAAGTTTATTAAAGCACAATTTTGACAATACACAATGTCAAGTTTGACCGTTTATCTACTTTTTTATGTCACTTCAGGACATTTTTATAATTTATTTGGCGACTACAAATAAAAAAGACCGGTATAAAACCGGTCTTTCTTGAATAAAATCAATTATTCAGCTGAAGTGTTAACTTCACGATCTACTAGCTCAACGTAAGCCATCGGTGCTGCATCACCAGCACGGAAGCCCGCTTTAAGAACACGTAGATAACCGCCGTTACGTTCTTTGTAACGAGGGCCGAGTACGGTAAATAATTTACCAACAGTTGCAGCATTACGAGTACGAGCAAATGCTAAACGACGATTTGCTACAGTATCGTTTTTTGCTAGAGTGATTAAAGGCTCAGCAACACGACGTAATTCTTTAGCTTTAGGAACAGTTGTTTTGATCAACTCGTGTTCAAATAAAGAATTAGCCAAGTTTTGGAACATCGCTTTACGATGGCTGCTTGTACGGCCTAATTTCACACCACTATTACGATGACGCATGGTGATAGTCCTACTTAATTAACGGCTACGATAGGCAAAACGGTCGTCCATACGAAGACTAGCTGGTGGCCAGTTTTCAAGACGCATACCGAGTTGTAAACCTTTCGATGCCAAAACATCTTTGATCTCTGTTAACGATTTTTTACCAAGGTTAGGAGTTTTTAACAACTCAACTTCAGTACGTTGAACAAGATCACCAATGTAGTAAATATTTTCTGCTTTCAAACAGTTAGCAGAACGAACAGTAAGCTCTAGATCATCTACTGGGCGAAGCAAGATTGGGTCAACTTCTTCACGAGGCTCTTGAGCAACTGGAGTTTGGTCTTTCTGAAGATCAACAAAAATTGCAATTTGTTGTTGCAAGATTGTTGCCGCTTTACGGATTGCTTCTTCAGGATCAACCGTTCCATTTGTTTCAAGGTCGATTACCAGTTTATCTAAATCGGTACGTTGTTCTACACGCGCATTTTCAACGGTGTAAGAAACACGTTTAATCGGGCTATAAGAAGCATCTAATTGCAAACGACCAACAGGACGTGTTTCACCTTCAGGGAAACGAGAATCAGATGTTTCATAACCACGACCTTGAGCAACTTTCAAGCGCATTTTTAATGAGCCTGAAGCACTTAAAGTACCGATTAAATGTTCTGGATTAACCACTTCAACATTATGAGGTAAACGAAGGTCAGCAGCAGTAATATCGCCAGGACCTTGTTTTTCTAATGTTAAATATGCTTCATTTTGATCGAACAGCTTAATAGACAATCCTTTTAGGTTCAGCAAGAGCTCGACGATGTCCTGCTGCAAGCCTTCTAAAGTACTGTACTCGTGCTCGACACCTTCTATTTCTACTTCAACCACAGCAGCGCCAGGTAAAGAAGACAATAGAATGCGACGTAAAGCATTACCTAGAGTGTGGCCAAAACCACGCTCTAAAGGTTCTAGAATCACTTTTGCCGAGGTCCCGCTTACCGCTTCGACCTTGATCGCTTGCGGAGTTAGAAACTCGTTTGCAGTACGCGTCATTATTGCTACCTCAAGGATTATTTAGAATACAATTCTACAATCAAGCTTTCGTTGATTTCAGCAGGTAAATCAGAACGATCTGGTGCAGCTTTAAACGTACCTTCAAGCTTAGAATGATCAACTTCGATCCAAGCTGGAATACCACGTTGTGCAGCTAACTCAATCGCGTTTTTAATACGCAATTGTTGTTTAGCACCTTCGTGAACCGCAATTACATCACCAGCTTTAACTTGAATAGATGCGATGTTTACACGACGACCATTCAAAGTAATGCTACGGTGACTTACTAACTGACGAGCTTCTGCACGTGTAGAACCAAAACCCATGCGATAAACAACGTTATCAAGACGGCTTTCAAGCAATTTCAACAAGTTCTCACCTGTTGCGCCTTTAACACGAGCTGCTTCTTTATAGTAGTTACTAAATTGACGTTCTAACACACCGTAAATACGACGGACTTTTTGTTTTTCACGTAATTGTAGTGAATACTCAGATTGCTTACCACCGCGTGCCTGACCATGTTGACCAGGTGCTTTGTTAGCTTTTTTAGTTTTGACGTCAAAAGGTTTAACGCCAGATTTAAGTTGCAGGTCTGTCCCTTCGCGGCGAGAGAGTTTGCATTTTGGACCAATATAACGAGCCATGAATGTTTCTCCTTACACGCGACGTTTTTTAGGTGGACGGCAACCGTTGTGAGGAATTGGAGTCACATCGGTAATGCTGTTAATCTTATAACCCACTGCGCCTAATGCACGAACCGCAGACTCACGACCTGGACCAGGACCTTTTACAAGGACATCCAGATTTTTCAAACCGTAATCCAAAGCTGCTTTACCAGCAACTTCAGCAGCTACCTGAGCAGCAAACGGAGTTGATTTACGTGAACCACGGAAGCCTTGTCCACCTGAGGTGGCCCAAGCCAATGCATTACCTTGACGATCAGTAATCGTAACAATGGTGTTATTAAAAGACGCGTGAATGTGTGCAACACCTTCAGAGACGGTACGGGTGACCTTCTTGCGTGTGCGAGTATCTTTAGCCATCTTTTAGCTTCCAGAAATCTTACTTTTTAATCGGTTTGCGCGGACCTTTACGGGTACGTGCGTTAGTTTTGGTGCGTTGACCACGGACAGGCAAGCTGCGACGATGGCGAAGGCCGCGATAGCAACCCAAATCCATTAAACGTTTAATGTTCATGGAAATTTCGCGACGTAAGTCACCTTCGGTAGGAACCTTAGCAACTTCTGCACGAATCGCATCAAGCTGAGCATCGTCCAACTCACGGATCTTAGTAGTTTCAGTAATACCAACTGCAGCTAAGATATTCTTAGCAGTGTGGCGACCGATACCAAAGATATAAGTGAGGGAGATAACAGCATGCTTGTTATCCGGAATGTTTACACCGGCAATACGAGCCATTCACTTTCTCCAAAAAGGCAGTAGAGATAATCAACCGCCCCACAAAAATCTTGAGGGGCGGATATTAACCCAATTCGCCTACTGAAATCAACAGGTCTTGATTAGATTAACCTTGACGCTGCTTATGACGAGGTTCTGCGCTACAAATTACGCGAATAACCCCATTACGACGGATAACTTTACAGCTACCACAAATTTTCTTTACAGAAGCTTGTACTTTCATGATGAAACCTCTAAGTGCGCTTATCCCTTAGGATGAGCAGTCGTTTTTCTCATTAATGTTTGATTGTCATATTGATGAGATGTTAAATGCGCTTGTAGCTGAGCCATAAAGTCCATAACCACGACAACTACGATCAATAATGAGGTACCACCTAAATAGAATGGAATCCCAAAAGAACTTTGTAGAATCATTGGCATTAAACAAATGACCGTAATATAAATCGCACCAATAAACGTCAAACGATTAAGAATATGATCTAAGTAACGAGCAGTTTGCTCACCTGGGCGAATACCAGGCACATAAGCTCCGCTGCGTTTTAGATTTTCTGATACTTCCTTAGGGCTAAATACTAGAGCCGTATAAAAGTAACAGAAAAAGATAATTAACGCACCAAAGAGCACCAAATACAAAGGCTGTCCAGGCGACAATACTAAAGCTAAATCTTGTAAGCTACTTTTAATAAAACCAGCATTTGGATCTGCACTTCCTACCCATTGACCAAGACTCGCTGGGAACAATAGTAAAGAACTTGCAAAAATTGCAGGGATTACACCAGCCATATTAATTTTTAATGGCAAATGCGTCTGCTGTGCTGTAAATATACGACGCCCCTGTTGCTTTTGCGCATAGTTTACTGGAATACGACGTTGTGCTTTTTCAATAAACACAATGGCTGCCAATACACCTAAAGACAAAAGACCAAAGATTACAAGACCAATTAAACTTGTTTGACCATTATCTACAGAAGATACTGATTGCATAATTAAATTAGGCAAACCAGCAACAATCCCTGCAAAAATAATCATTGAGATACCGTTACCAATACCTCTTTCAGTGATTTGCTCACCCAGCCACATTAAGAACATAGTTCCAGCGACAAGTGAAGTAACTGCAGGTATATAAAAGGCAAGGCCAACTGTCAGAGTAATACCCTGACCGATCAAACCTGCGCACATACCAACAGCTTGAACCACTGCAAGTAACAAAGTACCCTGACGCGTATATTGATTAATTTTACGCTTACCTTGCTCACCTTCCTTTTTCAAGGCTTCAAGTGAAGGAATTACTGTTGACATTAACTGCACAATAATTGATGCAGAAATGTAAGGCATAATCCCTAAAGCAAGAATAGACATTCGCTCTAAAGCACCGCCAGAAAACATATTGAATAGCCCAAGAATAGTTCCTTGGTTCGCATGAAATAAATTTTCTAACGCAGCATTATTAATGCCTGGTACTGGAATATGCGCTCCTAGTCGAAAGACCAGCAATGCACCGATTAGAAAACTCATCCGGCGAATAATTTCACGATATTTCACATGAAATGGCTGACCTTTCATCATGTTGACATGACCTGAAGAACTAGGAGACATAGACACTCGAGATTACTCCTCGACTTTACCGCCAGCTGCTTCAATCGCAGCTTTAGCGCCTTTAGTCAATGCAACACCTTGAACAGTGAATGCACGAGTGATTTCACCAGAAAGTACGATACGAGCACGAATTTGGTCACGACGAACAACATTCGCAGCTTTCAAAGTTTCTAGGCTAACGATGTCGCCTTCAACTTTGCTTAACTCAGATAAACGTACTTCAGCAGTTTTTAAAGCGATTTGGCTAGTGAAACCGAATTTAGGTAAACGACGATAAATCGCTGTTTGACCGCCTTCAAAGCCTGGACGAACGCCACCACTTTTACGTGATTTTTGACCTTTGACACCACGGCCACCAGTCTTACCAACGCCAGAACCGATACCACGGCCTAAACGACGGTGTTCACGTTTTGCACCTTCTGCAGGCGCAAGTTCATTTAAACGCAGAGTCATGGCTTATTCCTCTACACTAACCATATAGTAGACTTTGTTGATCATACCGCGGTTAGAAGGCGTATCTTGCACTTCTACAGTATGACCAATACGACGCAGACCTAAACCTTGTAAGCAAAGCTTGTGATTTTTCAAGCGATGTGAAGAAGATTTAGTCTGGGTAACTTTAATCGTTTTCATGATTGATTACCCTTGAATTTCTTCTACTGATTTACCACGTTTCGCAGCGACTTTCTCAGGAGAAGTCATATCACGCAAACCTTTAAAGGTTGCGTTTACTACGTTTGCAGCATTAGTAGAACCATAACATTTAGCAAGTACGTTATGTACACCTGCAGCTTCTAGAACGGCACGCATAGCGCCACCAGCAATTACGCCAGTACCTTCAGAAGCAGGTTGCATATATACACGGCTTGCACCATGACGAGCATTCACAGGGTGTTGTAAAGTAGTACCTGCAAGGTCTACAGTAATCATGTTGCGACGTGCAGCTTCAAGTGCTTTAGAAATAGCAGCTGGAACTTCACGAGCTTTACCACGACCAAAACCAACACGACCATTACCATCACCCACAACAGTTAATGCTGTGAAAGAGAAGATACGACCACCCTTAACAACTTTGGCTACACGATCAACGGCAACCAGCTTTTCAACAAGACCTTCGTTTTGTTCAACTTTAGCCATGATTAGAACTCCAAGCCGTTTTCACGAGCAGCATCAGCCAAGGCTTTGATACGACCATGATATTTAAAACCAGAACGGTCAAATGCAACTTTAGTTACACCAGCTGCTTTCGCACGCTCTGCGATTAAAGCGCCTACTTTAGTAGCTGCATCTACATTACCTGTAGTACCGCTACGTAAAGATGCATCCAAAGTTGAAGCTTGTGCTAAAACTTTGCCACCATCTGCTGAAATAACTTGAGCATAGATGTGACGCGGAGTGCGGTTTACACACAAACGAGTCGCACCCAATGCACGAATGTGCAAGCGTGTGCTTTTCGCACGACGCAAACGGGATTGTTTCTTTTCGTTCATAAGAACCTCGCGCCTTATTTCTTCTTAGCTTCTTTACGAAGAATGACTTCATCCGAATAACGAACACCTTTACCTTTATATGGTTCAGGAGAACGATATGCACGGATTTCTGCCGCTACTTGACCTAACAACTGCTTGTTTGCTGATTTCAAAATGATTTCAGTAGCAGTTGGAGTTTCCGCTGTTACACCTTCAGGTAAAGCGTAGTCAATTGGGTGTGAAAAACCAAGGTTAAGGTTAACAACAGTACCTTTAACCGCAGCTTTATAACCAACACCAACTAGCTGCAACTTACGTTCGAAGCCTTCACTAACCCCTTTTACAAGGTTATTCAATACAGCGCGAGCAGTACCAGCTTGCATCCAAGCATCTTTCGATTCTTTAACTGGAGCAAGTTGAAGTTTACCTTCTTCCTGTTTTAGCTCGACCAGCGCATGCAGGTTGAAAGACAATGTACCTTTGCTGCCTTTCACTTCGACCTGCCGGCCGTTCTGAGTAACTGCTACACCATTAGGTACAGTTACTGGGGCTTTAGCCACACGAGACATGAGGAATCACCTATTAAGAAACAAAAGCAATAACTTCACCACCAACGCCCGCAGCACGTGCAGCGCGATCAGTCATGATGCCTTTGCTTGTAGAAACAATTGCAATACCTAAACCTTGCTTAACGCTTGGAAGTTTATCTTTACCACGGTATTGGCGAAGGCCTGGACGGCTTACGCGTTTAACCATTTCGATAACTGGTTTGCCTTCGAAATATTTTAAAGTAATTGTCAAAGTAGATTTTGTCTCTTCTTGAGCAACTTCTACATTTGAAATATAACCTTCTTGTTGAAGTACGTTTGCAATTGCAACTTTCAACTTAGAAGAAGGCATAGAAACAGTTTGTTTCTTAGCCATTTGTGCGTTACGAACACGTGTTAGCATGTCGGCAACGGTATCTTGCATACTCATTTAGTCGCTCCTTACCAGCTTGCCTTAACAACGCCTGGTACATCACCTTGCATTACTGTGTCACGTAATTTGTTACGGCTTAAACCGAACTTACGGAAGTAACCATGAGGACGACCAGTTAAACCACAACGGTTACGAAGACGTACCGGAGATGCATTACGTGGCAATGCTTGTAACTTTAACATCGCTTCGAAACGCTCTTCTTCACTTGCGTTTACGTTTGCAATTGTAGCTTTTAATTCAGCACGTTTTGCAGCGTATTTAGCAACTGTTTTTTCGCGTTTCAATTCGCGATTAATCATACCTTTCTTAGCCATATCGACCTCTTATTTGAACGGGAAGCCGAATGCACGCATAAGCGCACGGCCTTCGTCATCGGTGCGAGCAGTCGTAGTAATAGTAATATCCATACCACGAATACGATCAATCTTATCGAAATCGATTTCAGGGAAAACGATTTGCTCTTTCAAACCCATTGAGTAGTTACCACGACCATCAAATGATTTCGAAGAGAAACCACGGAAGTCACGGATACGAGGGATTGCGATCGAGATCAAACGGTCCAAGAATTCGTACATTTGGTCGCCACGTAAAGTAACTTTACAACCAATCGGCCAACCATCACGGATTTTGAAACCAGCGATAGATTTACGAGCAAGTGTAATTACTGGTTTTTGACCAGCAATTAATTGCATGTCGACTACAGCGCCATCTAATAATTTCTTATCAGTTGCAGCTGCGCCTACACCCATATTTAGGGTAATTTTTGTGATGCGTGGAATTTCCATCACGTTCTTAATGCTAAGTTCTTCTTGTAACTTCGCTTTAAGTTCTTCGTTGTAACGTGCTTTAAGTCTGGCCATTGCCTTTTCAACCTATTACTTCGCTACCGCCACTGATTCACCATTTGATTTATAAACGCGAGTTTTCACGCCATCAATCACTTGGTAACCAACACGGTCAGCCTTCTGGGTTGTAGCATTTAAAATTGCCACGTTTGAAATATGAAGCGAAGCTTCTTGAGTAACGATACCGCCTTCAGCGCCAGTTACACGATTCGGCTTTTGATGCTTCTTCACTAAGTTAAGGCCTTCAACCTTAACGCGGTCTTCAGAAACAGACAATACAGTACCCTGTTTGCCTTTTTCTTTACCTGCGATCACGATAACTTGATCGCCTTTTTTAATCTTAGCCATGATTGCCTCTTATAGAACTTCAGGAGCCAATGAAATGATTTTCATGAACTGTTCAGTACGAAGTTCACGAGTCACTGGTCCGAAGATACGAGTAGCAATCGGAGCTTTGTTGTTGTTCAGGATAACTGCAGCATTATCATCAAAACGGATCACAGAACCATCTGGACGACGAATGCCGAATTTAGTACGAACTACAACCGCATTCATCACGTCACCTTTTTTAACACGTGCGCGTGGGATTGCTTCTTTTACAGTAACTTTAATAATGTCGCCAACAGAAGCATAACGACGATGTGAACCACCAAGTACTTTAATACATTGTACGCGGCGAGCACCACTGTTGTCTGCTACGTCGAGCATAGTTTCGGTTTGAATCATTGCCCTACTCCAAAACCGAGCATCACCGGTCACAATTTCGAAAGGCTCAAAGAGTACTCGAAATTGACCGATGATGCAACAAGAACGTCGAATTACTCAGCAGCTGCTTCAACTACTTCCACTAAAGTCCAAGCTTTAGTTTTAGAAATTGGGCGGCTTTCTTTAATGGTCACAACATCACCAATTTTAGCAACGTTGTTTTCATCATGAGCGTGTAACTTAGTTGAACGGCGAATTGACTTGCCATACAACGGGTGTTGAACGCGGCGTTCGATAAGAACAACAATAGACTTGTCCATTTTGTCGCTTACTACTTTGCCGGTTAACGTGCGGACTGTTTTTTCACTCATTGTCCGTTCCCCTGTTTTTCGGTAAGGAGTGTCTTAATACGAGCAATTGTCTTACGAGCAACTTGCACTTCATGCGATTTACCCAACTGACCAGTTGCTTTCGCCATACGAAGACGGAATTGATTAAGCTGTTGCTCATCAAGCAAAGCTTTCAACTCTTCTACCGATTTTTCACGTAGATCTTTAGTTTTCATTACATTACCGTCCGAGTCACGATAGTGGTTTTAAACGGAAGTTTAGCAGCAGCTAAAGCAAATGCTTCACGCGCTAATTCTTCGTTCACACCTTCAATTTCGTACAGGATCTTACCTGGTTGGATCTGGCAAACCCAGTACTCCACGCTACCCTTACCTTTACCCATACGCACTTCAAGAGGCTTTTGAGTAATTGGTTTATCCGGGAATACGCGAATAAAGATTTTACCACCACGCTTAATACGGCGGCTAATAGTACGACGTGCAGCTTCAATCTGACGAGCAGTCATACGACCACGTTCAGTTGCTTTAATTGCAATCGAACCAAATGATACTGTACTACCACGATGCGCTAGACCAGTATTACGGCCTTTGTGCACCTTACGGAATTTGGTACGTTTAGGTTGCAACATGGATTATTCTCCCTTGTCAGCAGCACGGTCACCGCGACGACCACGACGCTCTTGACCTTCACCACGACCACGACCACGTTTAGCTGGACGATCTTCAGCAGGAGCAGGGTTCATGACTTGTTTCATGCCACCTAAAATCTCGCCACGGAAAATCCAAACTTTAACACCAATCGTACCGTAAGTTGTTTCTGCACGCATAGTTGCATAGTCAATGTCTGCACGTAACGTATGTAAAGGTACACGACCTTCACGATACCATTCTGTACGAGCAATCTCTGCACCACCTAAACGGCCAGACACTTCAACTTTGATACCTTTAGCACCAGCACGCATAGTGTTTTGAACCGCACGCTTCATAGCACGACGGAACATCACACGCTTTTCTAATTGAGAAGCGATTGCTTCAGCAACTAAACGCGCATCTAAGTCTGGGCGATCAATTTCGTTGATACTTACTTGCGCAGGAACACCCATAATGCTGGTAAGTTCGCGCTGTAATTTCTCAATATCTTCGCCTTTTTTACCGATTACGATACCAGGACGAGCTGTGCTAATTGTTACTTTAGCAGCACCTGATGGACGTTCGATAAGAATATTGCTTACCATCGCATTCTTAAGTTTTTTAGTTAAAAACTCACGAACTTGAAGATCTTTAAGCAAGTATTCAGCGTATTGTTTCGGATTCGCATACCAGTTAGCGTTATGACGTTTCACAACACCTAGGCGGATACCGATTGGATGAACCTTCTGACCCATATCAAACCCCTACCTTAACGGTGATGTGACAAGTACGCTTAGTAATACGATCTGCACGGCCTTTAGCACGTGGCATAATACGCTTAAGGCTCATGCCTTCGTCAACGTAAATCGTAGATACTTTAAGATCGTCAACATCTAAACTGTTATTGTGTTCAGCGTTTGCAATCGCAGATTCCAATGCTTTTTTCACTAAAACAGCAGCTTTTTTATTGCTGAAGTTTAAGATATTTAAAGCATGCGCAACAGATTTGCCGCGAATAAGATCTGCAACCAAACGTGCTTTCTGTGCCGAGATAGCGGCACCGCGTAATTTAGCAGTTACTTCCATCATGACACCTATTAACGTTTAGATTTCTTGTCAACACCGTGACCACGATAGGTACGAGTTGGCGCGAATTCACCGAGTTTATGACCAACCATATGCTCAGTAACAATTACTGGAACGTGGTTACGACCATTATGAACAGAAATTGTTAAACCAACAAAATCTGGAAGGATCATCGAACGACGAGACCAAGTTTTAATCGGCTTGCGAGAGTTACTAGCAACAGCCGCTTCAACCTTAGCGAACAAGTGCGCATCGACGAATGGGCCTTTTTTCAGAGAACGAGGCATTAGTCAGATTCCTTTACTTGACGCGACGGTCGCGAATAATCATCTTAGTCGTACGCTTATTGGTACGTGTCTTGTACCCTTTAGCTTTTTGACCCCATGGGCTTACAGGTTGAATACCTTTGTTACGCCCTTCACCACCACCGTGCGGGTGATCAATTGGGTTCATCGCCATACCACGTACGGTAGGACGAACACCACGCCAGCGCGAAGCACCAGCTTTACCCAATGAACGAAGGTTGTTTTCTTGGTTAGAAACTTCACCAATTACAGCGCGGCATTCAACATGTACTTTACGCATTTCGCCTGAACGAAGACGAATAATTGCGTAAGAACCATCACGACCCAATAACTGAACAGAAGCACCAGCAGAACGCGCTAATTGCGCACCCTTACCAATTTTAAGTTCAACGTTATGAAGTGTAGAACCGATCGGCATATTACGAAGTGGCAAGCAGTTACCTGGACGAATTGGAGCATCGTTACCAGATTGTACTTTATCGCCAGCACGTAAGCCTTTAGGTGCGATGATATAACGACGCTCACCATCAGCATATTTCAATAAAGCAATATGTGCTGTACGGTTTGGATCGTATTCAATACGCTCTACAACAGCTGGAATGCTGTCTTTGTTACGTTTGAAGTCAACAATACGGTAGTGTTGTTTATGACCACCACCAACGTGACGAGTAGTAATGTGACCGTTGTTATTACGACCACCAGTACGTTTTTTAGCTTCAACCAACGGTGCGTAAGGAGCGCCTTTGTGAAGATGGTCATGAACCACTTTCTCTACAAAGCGACGTCCTGGAGACGTTGGCTTACATTTTTGAATCGGCATAATTTTCGTCCTTATTCCGCTGCGCTTTCAGCGGTATCGCCCAAGTCAGCCATTTCAACATCTTGGCCAGCTTTCAGGGTGACGTATGCTTTTTTAACATCAGAACGGCGTCCCAATGTACGACCAAAGCGCTTAGTCTTACCTTTAGTAATAGTTGTGTTAACTTTAACAACTTCTACACCAAAAAGTTTTTCAACTGCTTTTTTGATTTCAAGTTTAGTAGCATTGATGTCTACTTTAAATACTTGAACACCAACAGTATCACCTAATACTTGTGCCTTTTCTGAGAAGACTGGTCCTTTAAGGACTTGATAGATACGTTCGTTGTTCATCCGAGTTCTACCTCAATTTTCTTAGCAGCAGCTACAGACATCACAACTTTATCAAACGCGATCAAGCTTACAGGATCGATTGCAGTTGCATCTACCACATCTACATGCGGAAGGTTGCGTGCTGCAAGATATAAGTTCTCATCTACAGCGTCAGTAACGATTAATGCACGAGCAGCATTTAAGTCGTTAAGCTTTGCAAGCAATTCTTTAGTTTTTGGAGCTGCAACAGCAAACTCTTCAACTAATACAAGACGATCTTGGCGAACAAGTTCAGCTAAGATACATTGCATTGCACCGCGGTACATCTTACGGTTTACTTTTTGAGACCAATCTTGTGGACGAGCAGCAAAAGTTTTACCACCGCCAACCCAGATAGGGCTACGAATAGAACCCGCACGAGCACGACCAGTACCTTTTTGACGGAATGGCTTTTTACCACCGCCAGAAACGTCTGCACGTGATTTCTGAGCACGAGTACCTTGACGACCACCTGCTAAGTAAGCAGTAACAACTTGGTGTACAAGAGCTTCGTTAAATTCACGTCCGAAAGCAACTTCAGACAATTCAACAGCAGAGCCGGAAACAGTTTTCAAATTCACGGTATTTCCCCTCAGGCCTTGATGGTAGGACGTACAATCACGTCGCCGCCAGTTGCACCAGGAATTGCACCTTTAACAACTAAAACAGAACGTTCAGCGTCAATAGATACGATTTCAAGACCTTGTACTGTTACGCGTTCGTCACCTAAGTGACCAGCCATTTTCTTGCCTTTGAACACGCGTCCAGGAGTCTGGTTTTGACCTGTAGAACCTAATACACGGTGAGAAACTGAGTTACCGTGAGTAGCGTCTTGGGTACGGAAGTTCCAACGTTTAACACCACCTTGGAAACCTTTACCTTTTGATTGACCAGTTACGTCAACTACTTGACCAACTGTGAACAAATCAACGCCAATAGTGCCGCCAACTTCACGACCTTCAAGCTCAGCTTCAGTAACACGGAACTCTTTAACCAAACGACCAGCAGCAACACCAGCTTTCGCGAAGTGACCTTTCTGAGCATTAGTTACGCGAGATTCGCGACGTTCACCAGTAGTTACTTGAACAGCTTGATAACCATCAGTTTCAAGTGTTTTGATTTGCGTAATGCGGTTTGGATCGACTTCGATGACTGTAACAGGTACAGAAACACCTGCATCTGTAAAGATGCGAGTCATACCACATTTGCGACCGACTAAACCAATAGCCATGTGCATAAACCTCTAAAAAAGCGGCCTAATTAACTTAGAAGTTAATCAACCGAAAGCCTTAACCCAAAGCGATCTGAACATCAACACCAGCCGCAAGATCTAATTTCATCAATGCATCAACAGTTTTATCTGTAGGTTGAACGATGTCGATCAAACGTTTATAGGTGCGGATTTCGTACTGGTCACGCGCATCTTTGTTAACGTGCGGTGAAGTAAGAACGTTGAAGCGTTCGATGCGAGTAGGCATCGGAATTGGACCACAAACTTGTGCGCCAGTACGCTTAGCGGTTTCTACGATCTCTTGAGCAGATTGATCAATCAGACGATGATCAAAAGACTTCAAACGGATACGAATTCTCTGGTTAGACATACCAGTAAACTCCAAGCCAAACATATAAAGAATCACCCTTGACGCATCTCACCCATTGGTAAGTGTCAAAGGCAGTGAAAATCACTAAGGTCATGATCGATGCCATGACTGTAATGCACATTTACTACTTTCTTCGCAGTAAATGCCCCTCCTTTTGAGGGTCGCCCATTATAACGATTGTTTAAGTCTTATGCAATTCTCTTTTTCTATTTTTTGTTCAAAACGTGCTTTAACCTAGCATTGATAAATCATTTAAGCATTTATGACAAATTCAATCGCTTTATTTAAGAGTTGATTACCTTGTTCAAATTTTTGCGCTTCCGAATATTGTAGTTCACTAGCAGATTGAACATATTCTCCATTAAAAATAGATAGCTCCTCTTCATTTTCAAGCAAGAGTTTTAAAGTCGCAGGTGTCATCTCTGGATGGAATTGAAAGCCCAACACATTTTTCCCAATTTGATACATCTGATTGCGACAAGCTATATTCTCCGCTAAGTGTATGGCACCTTTCGGTATTTCAAATGTTTCACTGTGCCACTGCATCACCTTTATTTTTTCAGGTAATGGGAAACTGTCTTGGGGCAGGTTTGCTACTCTTTGAACTGTCGACCATCCAAGCTCCTGATAGCGGTTTCGACTGACTGCCGCCCCTAATGCATTAGCAATTAACTGCCCACCCAAGCAAAGGCCTATAGCCGGCTTCCCTGCTGCCAAATAACGACGTAACCATCTTTTCTCAATCTTAAGCCATGGATAATTAGCCTCGTCATTTACACTCATGGTACCCCCCATGACCAATAACAAGTCAACTTCATCAATTCGGGGTAAAGCTTCAATTTCAAGTGACCGATCGACAGGAAGTGCAAAAAACTCCGTAGAACTAATAGTCGCATGGTGAGCTTTCAAAAATGAATAACAACTTCCAAAGCCTTCACCAGCGATATGTTGAAAATAATGAACTCTTAAATGCGACTTCATGCGCTTAAACCTATTGTTGTTAGAATGTTGTAGAGGTCTTTGCAAAAATAAAGCCAAGTTTTTGTTTTATGGGTCGACTGTAACGAAACATCTTACAAAACTTTATAAATCTAGCGAATAGTTTAAATTTCTCTTAATCTAACTTTATCATTTAAAACATAACGCACTATGAAAAAGCATAACGATTTCCAGACTCGTCTCATTCATGCCCCAAGAAAGGCTCCACAATTCATTGAAACAGTGCAACCTCCCCTATTTCGCGCATCAACCATTATTTTCAAATCAACTTCGCACCTTTTTGATCGTCATTGGACTGACCCTTATGACTATAGTTATGGGACACATGGCACTCCTACCACCTTCACACTAGGCGACAATATTGCGCAAATTGAGGGTGGTTTGCATTGTTTACTTGCACCGAGTGGTTTATCCGCAATTAATATTGTGAACTCAACGTTTTTGAGCACCAATGATGAAGTATGGGTTCCAGACAATATTTACGGACCAAATCTAGAACATTTAAATTATCTACAAAGTCAGTATGGCATTATAGTTAAAGTATACAACCCCATTGATGCATCAAGCTTTCAGCCAACCGACAGAAGTAAACTACTATGGCTAGAAGCTGCAGGTTCGGTTACTTTAGAATTCCCTGATCTTAAAAATCTAGTCAAAAAAGCTAAAAAACATGGTGTATTGACGGCTCTAGATAACACTTGGGGAGCTGGGCTTGCGTTTAATGCTTTTAATTTTTCTGATGAACATTTATCAGTCGACCTAACCGTTCACGCACTTACCAAATATCCAAGCGGGGGTGGTGACATCTTAATGGGCAGCATTGTAACTCGTGATGAAAAACTGCATCACCGCTTATTCCGTACACACGCCATTTTAGGTATTGCAGTTTCGGGAGACGATGCGGCTCAAGTTCAACGCAGCCTTGCTCATATGTCTTTACGCTATGAACAACAGTCAGCTAATGCACAAATATTACTTAAATGGCTAAAGAACCAACCTCAATTTGCACAAGTTCTACATCCAAGCGATGAGAACGCCCCAGGCCATCAATACTGGCAAGAAATCTGCACCACCGGTCAAAGTGCTGGCTTAGTGAGTGTTATTTTTAAACCTGAATATGACATTACAGCAATACGTCGTTTCTGCGATGCATTAGAGTTATTTAAGCTCGGCTTTAGCTGGGGTGGACCCGTTAGTCTGATTATGCTTTACGATTTAAAAATGATGAGAAAACTTGAGAATACACATTTACAACAAGGATTATTGGTTCGATTCTGTATAGGACTAGAAGATCCGCAAGATTTGATACAAGATATCGAAAATGCACTGAAACAACTGTAAAACGACAACATTATAGTGACTCAAACCGTAGGATAAAAATATATGGGTACACCGATTGTTATTGCTAAAAATATTAATGACACATCAAAAGAAATTGTTTTGCTTTCCCAGTTTGCTAACCGTCATGGACTTATTGCAGGCGCCACAGGTACAGGTAAAACAGTTACGTTAAAAGTTCTAGCAGAGAGTTTCTCTCGAATCGGTGTGCCGGTATTTCTTGCCGATGCTAAAGGCGATGTTTCGAGCCTCGCAAAAGCGGGAGAAGCTTCTGATAAATTTAATGAGCGACTAAAGCTTTTGCAAATTGATAGTGTTCCTTTCGCAGCCAATCCAGTTGTTTTTTGGGATTTATTTGGTCAGCAAGGTCATCCTATCCGAACCACTATTTCTGAAATTGGGCCAATTTTATTAGCACGCATACTAAACTTAAATGATACCCAAGAAGGTGTGCTCTCTGCTGTATTCCGTATTGCAGATGACCAAGGGTTACTTTTAGTCGACTTTAAAGATTTAAAAGCCATGATCACTTTTGTGAGTGAACATGCAGCCGAGTTTAAAGCAGAATATGGCAATTTATCCCCAGCAAGCCTAGGTGCTATTCAACGCAATTTACTAGCCCTTGCCGACCAAGGTGGAGAGCAATTTTTTGGTGAACCTGCTTTAAATATTTTAGATTTTATTCAAACCGATGCAAACGGACATGGCTATATCAATATTCTTGCTGCCGACAAGCTGATGAATACACCAAAGCTATATGCCACTTTCCTTTTATGGATGCTTTCAGAGCTATTTGAACAGCTACCAGAAGTCGGTGATATGGATAAGCCTAAACTCGTGTTTTTCTTTGATGAAGCTCACTTGTTATTTGATAATGCCAGTCAAGCACTCCAAGATAAGATTGAGCAAGTTGTACGTTTAATCCGCTCTAAAGGAGTAGGTATCTACTTTATTACTCAAAACCCACTCGATTTACCTGAAAGTGTTCTGGGGCAACTTGGTAATCGCGTTCAACATGCATTACGTGCATTCACCCCTAAAGATCAAAAAGCGGTAAAAACTGCAGCAGATACTTTCCGGGCCAATCCAAACTTTAAAGTTGATGAAGCGATTACCGAACTTGGTGTTGGTGAGGCACTCATTAGCTGCTTAGATGAGCAAGGTACGCCACAGATTGTAGAACGTGGCTGGGTTATGCCTCCCTACTCTTCATTTACACCTATCACTACAGAAGAGCGTCAGACTCTAATCTCGCAAAGTATTATTGCTGGAGTTTATGAACAAGCTGTAGATCGTGATAGTGCCTATGAAATGCTACAAAATAAAGTTGCTGAACGTGAACAGCAGCAACAAAATGCTGAACTTGCTAAACAACAAGCAAAAGAACAAGAAACTTTAGCAAAACAGCAAGCTAAAGAGCAGGAACGTTTGGCACGTGAACAACTTAAAGAGGAAGAACGAGCAGCCCGTGAAAGAGCCAAGCTCACCCAAGACATTGTCGGAACTTTTGCAAAAAGTGCTGCACGAAGCTTAGGAGGAAGTACGGGACAAAAACTCGTAAGAGGCTTGCTCGGCTCTTTATTCGGTAAATAAAAATATTAAAAAAAATTGCTTTAATTTTAGGGGGATTTTATATCCCCTATTTTTTTTATGGTTTTTATGAAAAAGTTATTGCCATTAATTTTTTAAAGATGTATTTTAAATACATTTAATATAGCCAGATAAATAAGGTCTAGCCATGACTCCACAACAAATTGAACTTGTTAAATCTACTGTCCCAGTTTTACGTGAACACGGTGTTACGCTGACTACATACTTTTATAAGCGCATGCTTAATAACAATCCCGAATTAAAAAATGTTTTTAATTTAGATGACCAAACCAGCTTACGTCAGCCGCGCGCACTTGCAGCTGCTGTACTTGCTTATGCAGAAAATATTGAAAACCCCACTGTTCTAGCTAAAGCTGTTGAACGCATCACTACTAAACACGTGAGCTTAGATATTCAACCTGACCAATATGCAATTGTTGGTGACAACCTACTTCATTCAATTAGTGAAGTACTCAATGTGCCATTTGAATCAGAACTTATCGAGGCGTGGAAGCAAGCATACTTACAGTTGGCAGATATCTTGATTGGTGTTGAAAAACAAAAATATGAACAACTTAAGAGCTTAAAAGGTGGATGGGCTGGCTGGCGTTCATTTGAAATTACTCAAATTGATCCTTTGGAATCTGGCAAACGCTTCACTTTAAAAGCAACCGACCATGAGGACATACTGACTAGCCCAGCAAATGCCTTTATTTCAGTTAAAGTACAAGTTCCCGAGCAACAGCTTGAACAACCGAAAGCTTTTAAATTTACAGAAGCTCAAGAAAATAATTCGTATCACTTTGAAGTGCAGTCTGAAGAAAATCATACTGAGTTTTCGGTTGCTAATATTTTACTTGAACATTACAGAGTGGGTGATCAAGTGCAGGTTTCAGCTCCTTTAACGCTGTAATGTAAAAACCTCTAGCCTGAAAGTTTTCTTATTTAAACTTTCAGGCTAAGATGATCATCCTTTTTATTCTCTTCCATTTTTGGTGATCATGCAGCTTAATAAATTTACCGATTATGCATTACGAATATTAATGTATGTTGCACGCCCCAGTGATGCACCCTACACGATTGCAGAAATCGCGAAAGATTTGCATGTTTCACAAAACCATTTAGTTAAAGTTGTTCATTTCATGGGCAAGCAGGAATGGATTATTACCATTCGTGGAAAAGGTGGAGGAATTCGCTTAAATCCAGATGCACTTAACTCAAATTTAGGCTCAATTGTTCGAATATTACAGGGCGACAATCAAATCGTTGAATGCAATACACCACCTTGCGTATTACGCAGTCACTGTGGTTTAAAAGGTATTTTAGATCAGGCTTTAGAGAGCTTTTATCAAAGCCTAGACCAATACACACTCGGAGAAGTTTTGCAGCAATCAAAATCTGCTCCTGCCAACTCCCCTATTGCATTTTTACAAATCTGACCTCTACTGATTTTGATAAGTTGATTTATTGAAAATTAGCAAGAATACCCAAGCTCCTTTATACTAGGCGCGAGCCCTCTCATTTAAAAAGTTATTTTTTATGCGTCGTAGTGAAAAATCGAAAGACACCAAAGCCAGACTCGCACCCAAGCAAAAGATCAGCTATGAAAAAGCCCCAGATCCGGCGATCACAGCCTACGCTGTGCAATCACTAAACTGGTTACGCCAAGCTGAGTTTCTAATGAGTGCACCTAAATTGGCACTTTGTGTTGAAGATAGTGGCTACGAGATTGCTTTTGCAGGACGCTCAAATGCTGGTAAGTCCAGTGCCATTAATGCCTTGACCAATAAAAAACAGCTCGCACGTGCCTCTAAAAAACCTGGCCGTACTCAGATGATTAACTTCTTCAGCCTAGGTAATCCTGATCAGCGTTTAGTCGACCTTCCCGGCTATGGCTATGCAGCTGTACCTGAAGACATGAAACGAGTATGGCAAAAAGAGCTAGAGAACTATTTAATCCATCGTAAAAGCTTACAAGGCTTAGTATTACTTATGGATATTCGCCATCCTCTACAGCACTTCGATATGATGATGCTAGAGTGGGCTTATTCACGTCATCTTTTTGTTCATATCCTTCTAACAAAAGCGGACAAACTTAATCGTGGTCCAGCAAACAAAGTACTCTTAGAAGTTAAGCAACAGCTGAAAAAAATGAAGCTTGATTTCTCGATTCAACTTTTCTCATCACTTAATAAATTAGGTTTAGAAGAACTAGCCAGTGTTATGGCTGGACGACTACATTTTACGCTTGATCAAGAGCCGGAATTTGATGTCGATGCGATTCCTGAAGCCACAGATGAGGATGCAGAAAGCTAAATTGTCATAGCAGATACAATTTCTTCATTAAATTTATACTCAATTGTCCCCTATTGCTAAACACAAACGTAGGGGCTTTTTTTATACTCGTTATAACTTCATCGAGTTAAAAATCAGGACTAAATGATGAAATTGTTATCTTTTTTGAAGAACAAGGCTTTAGGTTCTTCTATTGACTATAAAATTCTTCCACGTAAAGTAAAATTTGACTGGAAAGATACCCCTGTTGACTGGATTCCAAATCAGCCTTTCGCAAGTTATTTTATTAATGAAATTAATAACATTTTACCTGCCGGAGAATTCTGGTTTTGCCGTTTGTACAATAAAGTTTTACCGCAAATTAAAGACGAAAAACTTAAACAGGATGTACAAGCATTTATCCGCCAAGAAGCTATGCATGCCAATGCCCACAGCTCTGCAAACAAAGAATATTTAAGCGCACGTAATATTGATATCCAGAGAAATCTGGACATTATGAATTATCTATTTACCACCGCCTTAGCAGATAAACCTTTTGATAAAGAAGTCCCTCAATTTCTACAAGAGCAATGGGATCTTTTCCGTTTAGGCGTTATTGCAACTGTTGAGCATATGACCTGTGTGTTAGGGAAATATGCACTCTACAACAAACGTTGGGAAGAATTAGGTGCTGACCCTGAAATGGTCGATTTAGTTAAATGGCATGGTTCAGAAGAAATTGAACACCGTACCGTAGCTTTTGATTTATACCGCCATTTGGGTGGTGGATATATTCCACGCTACTATTTAAGCCTTGTAGTGATTGTACTGGTGCTTGGATTATGGGTAGATGGCGCTGCGCATATTATGAAACAAGATCCACGTTTTGCTGATGCTGCTAAATCCAGATTTTTCCCAGTATGGGTTGCTGTAGAGTGGTATAAAATTAGCCGAAAAGACAATCAGGTTTTACCAAATCCATTTTGGCTGATTGCCCAACAAATTGATTACCTCATGCCTTGGTATGATCCAGTTAAAGAAGGCAGCACTGAAGATGCGGTAAGTTATTTATCCCAATCTCCAGCAGCAAAAAGAGCAGAGCTTCAAGCCGCTTAAAATAAAAAAGCAGGATTTAAAATCCTGCTTTTTTTAATCTATAGATAGTTAGACACTGATATCTTTATCTTTCGTATAACGGTCTACAACCACACTAATCATCATATCGCCCTGCACATTTACCACTGTTCTGACTGTATCTAACAAACGGTCAATCGGAAGTAAAATTGCAATTGCCTCAGCTGGCAAACCCACAGATTGTAAAACCATAATCATAGTGACCATGCCCGCGCTAGGTATTCCTGGCGCACCGAGTGATGCAATCATTGCTGTTAAGCACACGATAATTTGTTGTGTCAGGTTTAAATCTAGCCCCACCAAATTTGCCACAAACAATGCAGCTGCCGCTTCATATAGTGCCGTACCATCCATATTAAGCTGCGTGCCTAAAGGAATTACGAACCCCGCTGTTTGAGGACGAACGCCTAAGTTTTCCTGTGCGCATTTCATACTAAGTGGCATCGTGGCAGAGCTAGAACTGGTTGCAAATGCAGTAATTAGCGCTGTACGTGTTCCTTTGAAAAAAGTCCAAGGACTCATACGGCCAAAAATCCAAAGTAATAGCGGCAAAACAACAGCACCATGAAAAATGGTAGTCCCCGTCACTACAACAGCAAACTCAGCCAAACGGCTTAGTACTGAAATATCTTCCGTTGCCATTAACTTTGCTAATAACGCAAAAATACCCAAAGGTGCTAGCTTCATTACCCAGCCGACTAGCATCATCATTATTTCAAAAAACTGATGACTTAATAAGCGAACACTTTTGAAACGCTCACCGCCATGGACTAAAGCCACACCAACAAATAGGGCAAATACCACAACAGCTAAAACGTTACCGTCGCTAAAGGCTTTAAATGGGTTGATTAATGTATTTTGAATAAAATTAGTGAAAAAACTTGCAGGGTTTAAACTATCAGGTGCCTGATAATTTTGCATAGATGTTTGGAAAATAGAGATATCTATACCGCGCCCTACTTCAAATAGATGAGCACAACTTATACCCAAAATTAAAGCCAATGTTGTTGTGGTCAAACAACATAAAAAGGTAATTTTCCAGACTGGACCTAACTGCCCTCCCGCCTGCAAATTCGACACCCCCACAACAATCGAACTAAAAATTAAGGGCACCAACAACATTTTAAGCAGCCCAATAAAGACACTACTTAATATGCCCAACCCATATAAACTATGTTTTACAAACGCAGTATCGGGATATAGCGTTAATATAAAACCAAAGGCTAGGCCCAAAATGGCAGCAATAAGAATTTGTGTGTTTAAGTTCATATCAGCATTATTTTTTTCAGTTAGCAGTCCTTTTGCAAATATGACATGAGCTCGCTTTTCATACGAGCAATTTTTTGTCACATCGCTTCAATTAAAAATAAAAAAGCCATCTGATGAGATGGCTTTATAAATAAATTTATTGTGTTTCAATTTCCCGCAAACGAATTAAACCCTCTTGTACGGTACTACATACCAGCTGACCATTTTGCCACATACGGCCAAAGTTTAAGCCACGAGAAGCTGCGCTGACTGTTGCTTCCATATCATAAAGCATCCATTCATCAGCACGCAGCGGGCGGTGAAAATAGATGGCATGATCAATACTTGCACACTGTAAACTTGGAGAAATATAGCTGAGCCCATGTGGTCTTAACGCTGTTGTCATTAAGGTAAAGTCTGAATAAAACGCAACAATCGCTTGATGCAAGGCAATATCATCTAATTGTTTTGGAATACGGTCATGGGTCCGAATATAGTGAGCATTATAAGGAGCTTCAGGTTGCGGCTGAAACGGGTTTACCGGATCAATTGGGCGGATTTCCACATGACGCTCACGCATAAAGCTAGCACGAACATTTTCAGGTACGAAGTTTAGAATACCTTCTTTGAGTTCACTTTCAGATTTAAGGGCTTCTGGTGCAGGGTATTCTGGTTCTTGATGTTGATAATTCAAGCCTTCTTCGGGGTTAGCAAAAGAAACCATCGCCGAAAATATAACTCGTCCGTGTTGAATGGCACGAACCTGACGGCTTACGAAACTCTTCCCATCCCTTAAACGGTCGACTTCATAGATAATTGGGGCATTAATATCACCACCATATAAAAAATATGCATGTAAAGAATGCGCTGGACGATCGGTTGTATAAGATGCCGCACGTAAAGCCTGACCCAAAACCTGTCCACCAAAGACACGTTTACCGACAAGATTACGGCTTATGCCACGGTAAATATTTTCTTCTAGCTTTTCTAAAGTGAGAAGATCGACAAGTTCTTGGGTTAACGCATTCATGAGAGATACCTTCATATTTCAGGTAAAAAATCGTATTAAAGTACAGATGTGTAGAATCTATTGTGCCATAAAAAACTATTTGAACATGGAACAATCAGTCAACTTATAGCGAACATTGCTGATATAACAGCTAAAAATACGATTTTTAACGATAAAATATGCCAAAAGCATTATAATTTATAAGCTATTAGCATATTGTTTTTTTCAATAAATGCCTCAAAATAATTACCCTCCGCATTTGGTGCTGGGATTTGTCTTTAAGAAGTAGGAGTTCTTATGTCCAAGAGTGGGTTTGGTCAAATGTATCGTCGGCTTTCGAGTAAACTACTTGACCTCGTGGTAACACCACATGTTCTTGGGGAAGTTCCTACTGAACCAGTATCAGAAACAACAGAAACAGAAGCAAAGACTGATCGCCAAAAAGTGGTGTGCTATGTCTTACAAAACCATTCTCGAAGCAATGCTTTAGTGGTTGATGGAGAAACGCGCCGTTTAAATTTAAAACCTGCGTTAGACCCATTAGTTGTTGGCACTCATCAGGAAAAAGCATCAGTTTTATTTTTACAGCACAATGATGAAAATAATTTACTGAATCCCCCTCCTCATGCTTTTCCACCACGTTTATTAAAACTTATTGAAGTTTTACAAGAAAATCCTGAACTTGATATAGAGCTTGTTCCGGTTACCGTTTTATGGGGCCGTTCGCCAGATAAAGAAGATTCTTGGTTTAAGTTATTATTTTCAGACACGTGGGCAACACCTAGCACAGTAAAACAACTGGTTAATATTGGTTTGCATGGCCGTCAGTCTTATTTAGAATTTCATGAGCCGCAATCGCTTCGTGAATTGGTTGAATATGCACAGCAGCATTATCCGAACCTTTCACCAGCAACCTATATTGTAAGTACGTTAAATGATTATTTAGACCGTCAGCGTGAAGTGGTGTTAGGCCCCGATTTGTCGGATCGCCGTAATGTCATGCAGTCAGTCGTAAAATCTCGTGATGTACAAGAAGCAATCCGCCGTGAAAGTATTCGCGGAAAAGTGAGCATGCTTGAAGCTGAACGCCGTGCGATTGGTTATGTGAATGAAATCGTATCGGATTATTCACACTCAGCAGTACGCTTTGCCGACCTTGCCTTAACACGCTTATGGACCCAGCTTTATGACGGCGTAGAAGTACATAACTTTAGTACCGTTCGTGAACTAGCGAAAGATTATGAAGTTGTCTATACACCGTGCCATCGCAGTCACATTGACTATTTATTATTGTCTTATGTCATCTATAAGCGTGGCTTGATGGTTCCGTATATTGCTGCGGGTGACAACTTAAACTTACCATTTGTTGGGCAGCTTTTACGTGGAGGCGGTGCATTCTTTATTCGCCGCTCTTTCCGTGGAAATGGTCTATATACCACTGTATTTAAAGAATACTTATATAGCATCTTGTCACGTAACACACCACTTGAATACTTTATTGAAGGTGGACGCTCACGTACAGGACGTCTATTACCGCCTAAAACCGGTATGCTTGCCATGACGGTTCACAGCCATTTACGTGGCCGTGCTAAACCGATCGTTTTCTTACCAACTTATATTGGTTATGAACGACTCATGGAAGGCTCAACTTACGTAGGCGAAATGCAAGGTAAGCCAAAAGAGGCCGAATCTATTTTTGGTATTGTGAAAACCTTACGGAAAATTGAACGCATTTTTGGTAAAGTCCACGTAAACTTTGGTGAACCCGTTTTCCTTGATGATCTGCTTAAGCAACATAATGCAGAAAATGTCTATATCGAGAAAAATGACGATCCAATTCCTCAAGCTGTTTCAGATGCAGTAAATAGCTCTGCACATGCAATTTTAGAAAATATTAACCGAGCTGTGGTGATTAACCCTGTCTCTTTACTTTCTATTATTTTGCTTGCAACACCAAAGCATACGCTTGATGAAGAAATTTGTATTAAGCAGCTTGAAGCTTACCGCAACTTGGCATCAAACTTCCCATATGATCAACGTATGGAAGTAACGCCTCTTTCTGGTAAAGAAATTATTGCGTATGGTTTAAAACTTAAACTCATTAAACGCGTTCAGCATGCACTGGGCGATATTATTGCGATTGAAGATAATCAAGCTGTTCTTCTGACTTACTTCCGTAATAACATCTTGCACGCCTTTGTTTTACCTTCACTAGTGGCATCACTTGTTGAACATAATGGTAAAATCAGTCGTTCAGATTTAGCTAATGTCATCTATACACTCTACCCATTCTTGAAAGCTGAGTTATTCCTAAAATGGAAGAGTAGCGAACTTAAAGCACAAGTTGAACAATATGCAAATGCACTTGTTCAATCAAACCTTATTCAACAAGATGATGAAGGTAATTTGATTAGCTCAGCACCAAATACTGAGGAGCATAATCAGCTTGTTGTTTTAGCTACGCCAGTTAAGCAGAGTCTTGAGCGTTACTACATGACACTTGCGCTCATCACTCAACGTGGTTCGGGTAATATTTCTGCTAAACAAGTTGAAGAATTAAGTCATTTATTAGGACAACGTTTGTCAGTTCTCTATGAATTTAATTCACCAGAGTTCTTCGACAAAGCTTTATTCCAAAGCTTCTTAAAAGTACTTACACAGCAAAATTACATTCGTACTAACGATCAAGGCCAAATTGAGTTTGATGATAATTTCCGTCAAATGGCTGCTGGCGCACAGTTGGTACTGGATGAAGTAACCTTACAAATGTTGCAGCACATCACAACCTTTACCGACGAAGAATTAAAAGATGCTCTTGAAGCAATGGCATCTCAACAAGCTAAACGCCGTTTAAAACGTAAAAAAGCTTAAACTCTTCAGTCAAAATAAAAGGCAACTTCGGTTGCCTTTTATTTTATTAGCGAATTGGGCATTCAAAATAACGTGGATCATCCATACACCGCAGACGCTTCATAAGCTGAACAAAATAAGCATCATAATAGCCTGAAAGAACATACTGATTACGAATTTTAGCAACCATTACGTCATAACTTTGCTTCTCATAAAAAGAGACATCCACCCAATAATAAGCAGGTAAATGATTTTCCCATTGTGTCGCACGGTTAGCCAGCAATTGGCTATTTTGAACAAACCATCCTCGAATTTTTCGGCCAAAATTAGCAGGATAAGCTTGTGGTTTAATAATTAAATTGACCCCGAAATATGCCAAAGGAAAATTGATGACTTGAGTATCTGGTCCAAATTCTTTTTGTAGGTTATATGGCAACAATCCATACACTGGTACAGGAATAATATCGATTTTATTTTGCTTAAATTGCACAATCGCGTTAGATAAATCCACATAAACTGGCTGAGCGCCCACACTTCGTACCAACGCTTGTTGTGGTGGATTGTTAGGTAGCACCCCAATACGTTGATTTCTTAGTTGAGCAACTCTAGATATTTTCTTGTCTTTTAGAACCATGTAAGCCGTTCCAATGGGAATCATCCCTACAGCTTCATAATTCTTAGAAACTAACCTTTTTTCAATTGTGGGATGATTTAAAAGCTGCAAGAAGCTCTTGGCCGTACGATTATTAGGAATAAGCCCTATACCCGCTGTACTTCCCATAAACTGGTTATAACGATAAGTGTTAAAATTGGATGCAGCTAGACCTGAACATTTACCATCATCAAAAGCTTGTATGGCCTGTTGTTCTTTTTGGTAGGTAACTACTTTAAATTTGACTTGATATTGCTGGGCATATAGCCGAATGTCATTTAAACGACGAGTAATATCCCCTTGGGACCCAATAGGATCATAGGCACACCACACCTGATCCTCGGCCCAACTCGCAACAGCTGTTACGCTCAAAATAAGAGCTAAACAAATTTTTTTCACTTTCAACCTTTTTATCTTTATCGGCAATTTGACTGCCTCATCAGGTATTTCTATTCTTATTTAAAGTTTAATCAAAATTTTATTTAGTGCTATGAACATTTAAACATAATAAATAGTCATTAAAGCAAATTGGGTGCTCTAATTGAAAATCCATTTCAGACAGATGTTTCGCATAAATTCTTTTACCTGAAATTTGGTTTGATTCTAACGTTAACTCTGGTAATCCCAATTGTTTTTGAAACCACACTATAACTTCATGTAAAGGTAATGGTCGATTATTAGTCACAATATAGCTCGCTTGATGATTTTCATAGTCAGCGATAAAAGCCAAAAATCTTGCTAAATCATCAATATGTATTCGATTGCTATAATGTATATTTGGATAGCTTCGATTATTTTCAGCCATTTTCTTTAAACGGGCAATGGAAGTTCCATAAATCCCAGTTGGGCGCACAATTACAGACTGAGTTGGATAATGTTTTTGCCAGAGTAGCTCCATATTACGCAAGATATGGCCTTGTTCATCACTTGGATGAATTTCACTAAAATCATCAATGATCTCCCCTGCATTTTCACCATATACTCGCGTAGACGAGACAATAATTATTTTTTTCATTGGATGTATTTTTAATGCTTCTCGAATCGGTTCAATACTATCAACATAAGTATGTTGGTAGCCCTCAACCGTACTTTCGTTTGGAGAAAGTAGAATATATACAACATCTACAGGTTCAATATTACTTAAATCGAGCGAAAAAATATCTTGAACAAGATGTGTTGCGTAACTATCCGTTTTTACACTACGGCTGATTGTGGTAATTTGATGTTCTTTCTCAAATAGTTGTTTAGCAACACGCTGAGATGTTTTACCATAACCGATAAATAATATATGCATAGAAAACTCGTTGAGGGGACATGACTTCAGTCCATCAGTTACAAGGCGTTGGATCGGCTTCAGCAGCCCTGCTCGAAAAACTAAATATTTTTACCACAGATGATTTACTGTTTCATCTGCCACGTGATTATGAAGACCGAAGTACGATTATTCCAATGAATCAACTTGTGGTTGGGCGGAGCTACTTACTCGAAGGTGAGGTCAAATCGATTGATTTCCCTCCGGGAAAAAGAAAATCTATGGCAGCCTTGGTTCAAGATGAATTCGGTAAAGTCACCTTACGCTTTTATCATATTTATAAAAACCTGACTGATAAAATAAAACCCGGTCATCGCTTACGCATTTTTGGTGAAGTTCGTGTAGGTGCTCGCGGCCTTGAGATGTATCATCCTGAAATTCAGCTCATTCATGAACATACACCTCTACCAAAAACTCAGCTTACAGCAATTTATCCAAGTACGGATGGGCTCACTCAACCTAAACTGCGCGAATACGTTAAACAAGCTTTAAAGCATCATAGTGATGCTTTACCAGAGCTGCTCCCAAAGCAATATACCAATGGCTACGCGCTTAAAGAGGCTTTGTATTACATTCATGAACCTCCTGTGGATGCCAATATGCTCCAATTGGCTCAAGGTTCGCACCCTGCACAGCAACGGCTTATTTTTGAAGAACTGGTTGCACATCAAATTAGTTTACTTAATCGCCGTGCTTATATTCGCCAAATTGCATCACCTGCATTTTCAAGCAGTAAAGTATTAGCTAAAAAGTTATTGGAAGCTTTACCTTTTCAAATGACCAATGCACAAAAACGTGTATCTAAAGAAATTTTAAATGACTTAAAACAACACCAACCTATGCTACGCCTAGTACAAGGTGACGTTGGTGCTGGAAAAACTTTAGTTGCTGCTGTGGCCGCTTGCCATGCTTTAGAAGCAGATTGGCAAGTTGCATTAATGGCCCCGACTGAGATTCTTGCAGAACAACACTATTTAAATTTCAAACGTTGGTTTGAACCTTTAGGCATTACCGTAGCATGGTTATCTGGAAAACAAAAAGGGAAAGCTCGCGCCCAAGCAGAACAACAAATTAAAGAAGGTCATGCAGAACTTATTGTGGGGACTCATGCCTTATTTCAAGACAATGTTGGTTTCGCTAAATTAGGACTCGTGATTATTGATGAACAACATCGCTTTGGTGTAGATCAACGTTTAGCTTTACGCAATAAGGGTGCTGAGCAGTTCACCCCACATCAACTCGTGATGACAGCCACACCTATTCCAAGAACTCTAGCCATGAGTGCATATGGCGATTTGGACACATCAATAATTGATGAGTTACCTCCGGGCCGCACTCCCATTCAAACGGTTACAATACCGCTTGATCGTAGAGAGGAAGTACTCCAACGTATTGCTTCAAATTGCAGAGATGGGAAACAGGCGTATTGGGTATGTACATTAGTTGAGCAGTCTGAGACTTTAGATGCTCAAGCAGCAGAAGCCACCTATCAGGAAATGAAAGAACGCTTCCCTGAGCTCAATATTGGCTTGGTGCATGGCAAAATGAAAGCTGACGAAAAGCAAGCCGTCATGCAAGCATTTAAAAATAATGAATTACAGCTTCTTATCGCAACGACAGTGATTGAAGTTGGAGTCGATGTTCCCAACTCCTCCATTATGGTGATTGAAAATGCTGAACGCTTAGGCCTATCTCAGCTACACCAATTACGTGGTCGTGTAGGTCGAGGGGCTCAAGCCAGCTTTTGCGTACTTTTATACAAAACACCTCTTTCACAAAATGGGCAAGAGAGACTTTCTATTTTAAGAGAAAGTAATGATGGCTTTGTGATTGCAGAAAAAGATCTTGAGTTACGCGGACCGGGTGAATTACTAGGGACTAAACAAACTGGGGATATGGGATTTAGAGTTGCTCGGTTAGAGCGAGATGATCATTTACTGAGTCAAGCTCACTATGTAGCCCAGCAAGTATTAAAAGATTATCCAGAACAGGCAGATGCTCTATTAAAGCGCTGGCTTCCTGAGGCACCTCGCTACGCCTATGTTTAGTTTTTTAAACTTCCAACATCTTATTCAGTTATTTTCACCTTGCTCATTGTGCGAGTTAGGCATGCGAGAAAAATACTCGCTCTGTAAAGACTGTTGGGAACAGCTACCTTGGCTTAAACAAACGATTCAACGTAATAATCAATCTGTTCTTGTGGCCTGTGACTATGCTTATCCAGTTAACCGGATTATTCAGCAGTTTAAATATGAACAAAAATTACATTATCAAATCTTATTAGGGGAAATTTTAAAACAATTAAAATTTCCTAAAGTACAGGCTATTGTACCCATGCCTATTTCCAATCAACGTTTAATTGAACGTGGTTTCAATCAGTCATTATTACTTGCTAATATTTTAAGCAAACACTTAAAAATACCTGTTTGGCAACCAATTCAACGTTTAAACGAACATTCTCAAAAAGGTCTTTCTCGACTAGAACGTTTTGAAAATATAGAACAACAATTTGTACCTCATCATAAAGAGAAACGACGTTATCGCCGTGTTCTCATTATTGATGACGTGATAACTACGGGAAGCTCTGTTCATGCGCTCAGTCAAGCCCTTAAAGAATTAGGCTGTACATCCATTCATACGGCGTGCCTAGCAGCAACGCCGAAGAGTTAAACTATTGCACTGTAGATAAATACTCTTCACACCAAGGAATGACGATTTCTCGGGTCAATGGGGCAAGTTGAGTTTCTGAATCATTTAAATCTATCCACTTCATTTCTGCAATTTCGGCCGCAATTTTAGGAGCCTGATCAAGCTGAACTAGATATAAATGACTCACCAAAATATGATCTGGTTCATTGGCAGCTGCTGTTTCAAAATGACCAATGAATTGCTCAATCACACAAGAGCTACCCACTTCTTCTAAAATTTCTCTTTGCATGGTGATCTCTGGCGCCTCATTAGGTTCCAGCTTGCCACCCACTTGCATAAAAGCTTGTGTATTACGCTTTCGTACTAGCAATAACTGATTTTGCTCATTTAAGATCACTGCGGCAGCGACCGTAATTGTTTTCACCTATTTAACCTCGTTTATGGTTGAACATCTGCATTTGTCCATTTTGGAGCAGGAGCCTGATATTGCTCAAATTGTTGAAGAATATCTTCAATGTTGTCTGAGGCGATCAATTTATCAACGAACCGTGCTTGGCTGAATCCATTATCCACCGTCCCTTGAATCATTTTAAGTAAATCTTCATAAAAGCCCGCTACATTTAAGAAAGCACATGGCTTTTGATGAATCCCTAATTGCGCCCACGTCCATTGTTCAAAGATTTCTTCCAAAGTACCTGCACCGCCCGGCAAAGCAATAAAGCCATCTGAAAGATCCGCCATCTTGGTTTTGCGCTCATGCATATTTTCGACCACATATAATCTGGTTAGGCCCGGATGAGCTAACTCACGATCAACTAAAGCACGAGGGATCACGCCCATGACTTGTCCACCCGCTTGTAAGGCGCTATCAGCAACCACACCCATTAGGCCTGAACGACCACCACCATAAACCAAGGTTTTCCCTTGTTTTGCAATCGCCTCGCCTGTAGCTTGGGCAATTTTTTGGAAAATTGGGTTTGAACCAAGAGATGAACCACAGAAAATACAAATTGATTTCATAGTGTAAAAAACCGTTTTATTGAACTGTCATGCTGACAAACTAAACTATCGATAGAGTTTTTTTTTGCAAAATAGCGTATTGGCAAGTGTTTTTCGGCAAATCCTTGTCTAAAATACACCCATCCATTTCCATCAGACTGCGTGAGGAAAAAAGACACATGCTTGAAGCCTTTTATGCCACAGAACGCGGAAGTCTGGAAGATGCCACCATCAATGGTGGATTTGATCTACATCCCGAATTAGTCTGGCTTGATCTTATTGCACCCTCACAAGAAGAGCAACAATGGGTCTTAGATGCCTATGACCAGAATTTACCAACACTCAAGTCGCTTGAAGACATTTCATCTTCTGCACGATTTTACCGTGATGATGACGGTATTTTGCATATCAGTACTTATTTTTTAACGAAAAATAAAAATTACCAAGTAGATGGTGATGCAGAAGACTCATCACACATTTTAGCAATGGTGCAAACGGTCGCTTTCATTTTACATAAAGATCGCCTATTCACGATGCGCGGAGAAAAATTAGTTGCCTTTCGCGCCTTTCGTGCACGTGCTCGTCGAAATGACTATGACATAGACTATAAAGATCCTACATGGATTTTATTAGGCCTTCTTGAAGCAAAACTCGATGAGCTTGCGGATATCTTAGAAGATATCCACAAAGATTTAGAAAAATATTCTACAGAGGTTCTTAATAACCACCAACGTGAAAAAATTCTAGATCTTGATGACATGATTACACGCCTCGCTCAACAAGAAGACATGCTAGGAAAAGCACAGCTTTGTCTTATTGATTTACGACGTGTACTTACTTTCTTATCACGCCCACGTGCTTTAGGCAGTCATATTTATGACGCAGACATTCGAGAACTGAGTGAAGATGTGCGCTCGCTGGTAGAGCATGATGCCTTCTTATTCCAAAAAGTACGATTCTTACTTGATACGACGTCCGGATTCATTAACACCGAACAGAATGACACGATTCGTCGATTCTCGATTTTACCAAGTATGTTAGCTCCACCTATGCTCATTGCCAGTATTTATGGAATGAACACAGACGTATTACCTTTTGCACATGGTACGACCAGTTTCTTTATTGTTTTGCTCATTATTATGGGCTTCTTTATTGGACCGATCATTTATTTCCGCTGGAAAAAATGGATTTAAGCTTTGTAATAAAATGCTAATTCCGAGCATAAAAAAGCACCTATATTTAGGTGCTTTTTTATATCTTAAACATCAGATCAAATGCAGATCTTCCTGCAAATGGCAAGCTTGAATGATCTTCAGCATTTTCTCGGGTACATTTTTAAAATGCAAACCAGCATTTTTTGGGGTCTCTCGTAACCATTGAACTAAAACAGCCAATGCCAAGGTACTACCATGCTCAAGCTCAGTTAAATCTACCACTAGGGGGAAGCTTTGCTGCTTCTTTATGATAGCCAAACCTGCTTGATACTGTTGTTCCGCATTTTCAAAATCAATTTTTCCCGAAACAACCAATTGTTGGTTGAGATACTGAACCACTCGTCACCTACTTATTTCTTTTTGTTTTGATTAACCGCTGCATCTGCATCAGGTTGGAAAGTTGCAATTGCTTTATTTAAATCACCGCCATTGCGTTTCACTGTTGCAGCAAACTGATTACGGAACTGTAATCCTAAATCAATACCAGAAACATTGATATTACGGATTTTCCATTGAGTACCTTTGTCAGCTAACTGGAAAGAAACAGGAATTTTTTCACCATTGTGATTAAAGTCCAATGTCACTACAGGATTTTTACCCGCAGTTGCCTTGTAAGGACGCATGGTATAGCTTTGATTTGTATATTTAGCAAATGCGCTACCGTAATTTTCAATTAATGTATTACGGAAGTTCGTTTCAAACTGAGCGCGCTGTGCAGCTGTACTATACTGATTCGTCGCATAAGTACCCATCACAATACGAGTGAACGCTTGTGAATCAACATACGGGTCTAAGTTCTGACGTACAATTGATTTTACTAAAGCAGGATTGTTCTGCAACTTAGCATGATCTGCTTTTAAACGAGCGATCAAACCATCAGCAACACGTTTAATAAAATCTGGTGGTGCTTCTGAAGGTGCAGCAAAAGCTGTACCTGCAATCATAGTAGACAAAAGACTTGCTGTCAGGGTTTGTTTAAACAACGTATTCACCTGGAACCACTCCTTCAAATAATCTTTTATTTACTCAACAAATGATGTTTGCGCACTATCACTATTAGCGCTTGCAGGAGCATCTGCTTCTGTTGAGGTTGAACCAGCAGCGACTTTGCTTGCACCACCACCAGTAATAAATTTACTAATTAAATCTTCTAAATCCATAGTTCCTTGGGTATTTGAAATCGTATCGCCACGTTTAAGATAGTTTAAACCACCACCTGGAACGACTTTCAAATATTTCTCACCCAACAAACCATTCGTTGCTACCATTATATAAGCATCTTCATCAATACTTGTGATGGAGTTCATGTTACTGGTCAGTTGCTGTTCCATTGCTTTTTGTTGCTCTGGAGAGGCCTGCGTATAATCAGAACTATAATGCAGTTCATCTAAAGCATTTTTTTGAACTTCTTTTAGTTGTTCAGCATTAAAACTCGTCAATTTTCCATCTAAACCAAAGGTTACCGTAGCCAAACGCGTAACTGGATCAAGGGTAATTGAATCAACACGACCAATTGTGACACCGCTCATCGTTACTTTAGCACGAGGCTTTAAACCATTGACGTTATCAAACTGGGCCTTCATGGTATAACTATCATTTAAGTTGGTACCAACTAGGCCACTAACTTTCATGGCTAAAAAGAACAAGGCAATACCGAAGATAATAACAAAGATACCTACGGCCAGCTCACTACTACGTGATTTCATTAAATCCCTCCGAACATGACCGCAGTCAACACGAAATCAAAACCTAAAACACATAATGAAGAATATACAACTGTTCTCGTCATTGCAGTTGCGATTCCTTCTGGAGTCGGATCACACGCATATCCTTGATATACTGCAATCCATGTGCATAACAAGGCAAATACAATACTTTTGATAATGCCATTTACGACATCATGCCCAAATTGCACGTTGTTTTGCATTCCGCTCCAGAATGAGCCTTCATCGACGCCAAGAAAATCGACACCAACCATTTTACCACCCACAATACCAATCGCAGCAAAAATGACAGTGAGCATCGGTAAACTAACCACTCCCGCCCAAAGACGTGGTGATACGATTTGTTTTAATGGGTCAACACCAATCATTTCCATGCTGGCAAGTTGTTCACTTTGCTTCATTGAACCAATTTCTGCTGTTAATGCAGAACCCGCTCGACCAGCAAATAACAAAGCAGCAACTACAGGTGCCAATTCACGCAGCAATGTTAAAGACACCATGGTGCCGAGCATTGATTCACTGCCAACGTTCACTAAAATTGAATATCCTTGTAAACCAAGTACCAAACCAATAAATAGGCCCGACACTGTAATAATTAACAAAGACATCACCCCGACCCGATGCATTTGGTAAATAAATCGTCCAAAGCCACCAGATGAAGGAAAAGAAAAAACAATTTGTAAGAGCATTAGTGCCGCAACACCAATCCCTCGAATCCGCTCAATAACGAGTCCACCTAACCAGGCAATCGTATTCATGGACGAACCTCGTTATTTAAATAGGCTTGATGACTAAATTGGTATTCAACTGGTCCTTCTGCCGAACCTGTTAAGAATTGGCGCACAAATGGAGAAGCATAATTTTGTAACTCATCAGGTGTACCCTCTCCCTGAATTTTTCCTTCTGCCACCACATAAATGTAGTCAGCAATCGACAATGTCTCTGCGACATCATGCGAAACAATAATTGTTGTTAAATCTAACGCTTCTCGCAATGAACGAATTAAACGTGTCAACACACCTTTTACAATCGGATCCTGACCAGCAAAAGGCTCATCGTACATGATTAAATCTGGATCAAGCGCGATTGCACGTGCTAAAGCAACACGACGGTTCATACCACCTGAGAGTTCTGTAGGCATTAATTGTTCAGAACCACGCAAACCTACTGATTCAAGTTTTAATGCAACCAGTTCAGCAATTAGATTTTCAGGAAGTTTGGTATGTGCTCGAATTGGAAATGCTACATTTTCATAGACGGACATATCCGTAAATAAAGCACCACTCTGGAATAACATTCCCATACGTGCACGGGCCGAAAAAAGTTCCTGACGAGACATTTTGGCAATATCTTTACCGTCGAGCAAAACTTCACCTTGATCAGGAACTAACTGTCCACCGATCAGGCGTAATAATGTTGTTTTACCTGTACCAGAAGGTCCCATAATGGCCGTAATCTGGCCTCGACGTATATTTAAACTAATATTGTCATAAATGACGCGTTCCCCTCGATTAAAACTCAAATTTTTCACTTCAATAAGTGGTTGAGCCGAGAGAGGAGTTTTATTATTCATAATGGCAATCGTTCCTGCACTTTTATGCACGCATACTATAACACTGAAAATTGGCAAACTTGTTGTTATTTTGACAAAAGCGAATCTAACTTATTTTGTAGAAATGGAAGAAGTATGCTCATAAAAAGAGGTCAATTCAGAAGCTTGGAATTGCCCAATAGAACTCCCGGTTATAAAAGCGTAGGCAAAGTAAACCCCATTACACAAAACGAGTGCAATAAAAAGATAAGGCAAACCATGTTGAGCCAAAAAGTTCTTCAATTGTGCCACCACGGTTTCTTTTCGATTACTTTTACGCATTATTTAACAAAAAATTGAACTAATTCACATTTTGTTAGTTTATAACAAAACTGAAAAATAAAAAAGGCCAGTATCTTTACTGGCCTTTTTTCAAACTAAATATTAATTAGCGGTCAAATTTACGACGTGGCGGTTTATCATCAAAACTACGACGTGGACGATCTTCACCACCGAAGCTACGTTTTGGACGATCTTCGCCACCAAACGCCGGACGCTCACCACGTGGTTTATCATCAAAGCTACGACGTGGTTTATCATTAAAGCCACCTTCGCGACGTGGACGATCTGAGTTGAACTCACGACGTGGACGATCTTCGCCACCAAATGATGGACGTTCACCACGTGGTTTGTCATCAAAACTACGACGTGGACGATCTTCACCACCAAAGCTACGTTTTGGACGATCACCAAAACCATTTTCACGACGCGGTTTGTAATCTACGCGGTTACCACGGTTGTCATCATTTGAGTCAAAACGCGGTTTATCGTTGAAACCACCTTCGCGACGCGGACGATCTGAGTTGAACTCACGACGTGGACGATCTTCAAAACCACCTTCACGACGTGGACGATCTGAATTGAACTCGCGACGTGGACGATCTTCACCACCGAATGGGCGTTCACCACGTGGTTTGTCATCAAAGCTACGACGTGGACGGTCATCACGACCACCTTCACGGCGTTTGAAGTTGCTTTCGCCTTCAAAACGACGACCACCGCCAAAACCGCCACCACGACGACCATCACGACCACCGTTGCCGCCACGACCACGACCACCGCCATCACGACCTGAACGAGCAGGAGGTGGAGATGGCTCTAAGCCTTCAATTTCAGAAACACTTAAACGTGCATCTAAATAGTCTTCAAGCGCACGGATTTTACCGCGTTCACGATAAGTCGCTAAAGTAATTGCTTGACCTGTACGACCAGCACGACCAGTACGGCCAATACGGTGTACATAGTCTTCGTGTTTCATTGGTAAACCGAAGTTAATTACGTGAGAAATTGTCGGTACATCAAGACCACGTGCAGCAACGTCTGTCGCTACCAAGATTTTTGCACGACCTTCACGAATACTACGTAAACGACGGTTACGAACTGTTTGTGGCATTGCACCGTGAAGTGCAACTACTGAGTGACCTGCTTCTGCAAGTTCTTCAGCCAACATATCTGTATCTTCTTGAGTGCTTGCGAATACAACTGCTTGATCAAGAGTTTCATCAGCCAACCAGTGAGTCAGAAGTTTCTTCTTATGCTCGAAACCATCTGTCCAGTGTAAAGTTTGGGTGATGTCAGTGTTTGTACTGTGACCTGTTTCAATTGCAATACGCTCAGGTTCATTCATCATGCGCTCAGCAAGACGAATAATACGGTCAGCGAAAGTTGCAGAGAACATTAATGTTTGACGACGGTTACCAGCTAAATCGCTGATCGCTTCTAAATCTTCAGAGAAGCCGAGGTCTAACATACGGTCAGCTTCGTCAACGATTAAAGCTTCAACTTTATCTAACTTTAATTGACGACGGTTTACTAAATCTAATAAACGACCAGGAGTCGCAACAATAACTTGCGCGCCTTTAAGCTGTTGGATTTGCTTACCAAAAGGCATACCACCCATGATTGCAGCAATACGAACACCTTTCATGTGACGTACAAAAGCAATCGCATCTTGGCTAACTTGTTGAGCCAATTCACGTGTTGGGCATAAAACTAAAATATTAGGTTGGGTCACAGCTTTCATACGTTCTTTGAACGGAACAAAAGTTTCTTGACCAGCTAAATTATGTAATGTCGGTAATAAGAATGCCGCAGTTTTACCAGAACCAGTCTGGCTAGATACTAGAAGGTCTTTTCCTTCTAAAGCTGCAGGAATAGATTGTTCTTGCACAGGAGTCGGGGTCGTAAAACCTAAACCTTCAAGCGCTTGTTGTAAGGTTTCATGCAAAGAAAATTCGGCAAAAGTTTTGCTCATAGAGAGTTTCACCCTAGTGGGTGCTCCATTTTTAATAAATACAAAATAGACATCGGCACAAAGCGGCAAAGCAAAGTTAGCTGAAACGTTTTTTCAGCAGCAATCCGAGTAACGACGATGTGGACTAAACGCACGCTTGATTACGGCCGAACCTGAAGAATCGCTGAGCGATCGGGGCGCAAGAAATGGTCCTCTCTATGGACAGCGTGCGCTTACAATGAATAGAACAGAATGTTCAGGTAATGAACGGAAATTTAAGTGCGTGGGCGGATTATAGCAGAAAGAAATTAAAAGTCATATGTTTTAATCAACTTTCTTCATATTTATTGAACTAACTGAAATTTACCAATCACTTAAAAAATAAAACCCTCTGATAAAAGAGGGTTTTATTTATTTATAAATAATTAAATTATTTTGCAGCTTGACCCCAAGCTGGAACTACAGTTTGCATTAAAGGTTTTAATATTTTAAGTGAACTTGCAAGCACTTGACCATTTTCAAGAGACTCATTACCACCGCGTGCGTCAACCACTACACCGCCTGCTTCTTTAATAATAAGCTCACCAGCAGCGATATCCCATGGTTTTAAACCAAGCTCAAAGAAGCCATCAAAACGACCAGCAGCAACATATGCTAAATCTAGGGCAGCTGAACCACCACGACGAATTTGTGCGCCAGCTTGAGTAACCGCCAATAATGAAGCAAAGTGTTGTTCTGCATAAGATACAATCTCACCAGCACGTTTAGCGCGGTAAGGATGGCCTACTGCCAAGAATGTATTTTCTAAACTATCTTTTACATTTACACGAATACGGCGTTGGTTCATCACCGCACCGCGACCGCGACTTGCAGAGAATAATTCGTCACGTACTGGGTCATAGATTACGCCGTGCTGAGTAACGCCTTTATGCTGAACTGCAATAGAAATACAGAAATGAGGGAAACCATTAATAAAGTTTTGCGTGCCATCAAGTGGGTCGATTACCCAGCACCAGTCTGCATCATGGCCTTTGCCTTCTTGCAAACCGAACTCTTCACCTAAGAAGCTATGGTTTTTATAACTTTTACGTAATGTATCAATCGTCAACTGTTCCAAATAACGATCTACACGTGTTACCGGGCCATCAATGCCTTTCTCTTCAACTTGCAAATCGAGTTTATGACGATTTTGATGCGCTTTTAAAAGCTCTTGACCAACTGTTTGAGCCGCACGCGCAGCCATAACCACCATAGGTTCCATTGAACACCCACTACAATACAAATTTGAAGATTTTGACAAAGAATAATGCATAAAAGCGCATACATTTTAGCAAATGAATGCGCTTTAGGGGAAAAAATGTTTCAAAAATTTTATAAAGGCTTAAACCACCTGATTTAGCTTAAGCCAAGCTCGCTCAATTGAGTTCAAAATACCTTTAGCATCTAACCCACAATCTTGTAGCATTTGACCATGTGAAGCTTGCTGCAAGAATAAATCTGGCAGACCTAAATTAATGATAGGTTTCACAATTTGCTCTTTTGCCATGAACTCATTTACTGCACTGCCTGCACCACCCATAATCGCGTGTTCTTCAACAGTTACAAATAATTGTGTATGTTCAGCCAAATCACGAATAATTTTTTCATCAAGTGGTTTCACAAAACGCATATTTACAACACGCACACCAACATCATGTTTTTGTGCAAACTGCTCAGCAGCTTCTATGGCAACCATAACGCGACTACCAAATGCCAAAATCGTAATCTGCTCATCACAACTAGATTTAATTTCAGCAACGATTTCTGCCTTACCTAATTCAATAGCAGTTAACTCTTGCTGAATTTCAACACCTATCCCTGCACCACGTGGGTAACGTACTGCCGCTGGTCCATTATAGACATAAGCAGTATGTAGCATTTGGCGGCATTCATTTTCATCTTTTGGTGCCATGATCACTATGTTCGGGACCGTACGCATGTATGCATAATCATATGCACCAGCATGAGTTGGACCATCTTCACCAACCAAGCCTGCGCGGTCAATTCCGAAAGTTACATCAAGGTTTTGTAATGCAACATCATGAATAAGTTGGTCGTAACCACGCTGCAAGAATGTTGAATAGATTGCAACAACAGGTTTTAACCCTTCACATGCCATTCCCGCTGCTAGTGTTACTGCATGCTGTTCAGCGATTGCAACATCAAAGAAGCGCTTTGGAAATTCTTTAGCAAACTTAACCATGCCCGAGCCTTCGCACATGGCAGGAGTAATCGCTAATAAACGTTCATCTTGTGCAGCTTCGTCACACAACCATTGACCAAATACATCTGAATATTTGGGTGGCGTTTTACCTGCTGAAGTTGCATTAATTTTGCCAATTGCATGATAGGTAATTGGGTCAGCTTCTGCCGGAGTAAAGCCTTTACCTTTTTTGGTATAGACATGGACTAAGCGTGGACCTTTACGTTTTTTCAATGCATTAAATACTTGAACGAGTTGATTTACGTCATGTCCATCAAAAGGACCGAAGTAATCGAAACCAATCGCTTTAAATAAATTATCGGCCGCATCTGTTGCCGATTGATGTAAACGAGAGTTGTACGTCCATTTCGGATGTGGCTGTACATACGCCTCGCCATGTTCATCGACATTAACTAAATGGCCTTTTTCCCAAATTGCAGCTAAATGCTTAGCAAAACCACCGGTACTGCAAGAAATTGACATGTCATTGTCATTAAGCACAACAATTAAATCAGCGTCATGTGCAACAGCATCGTTCATGGCTTCAAATGCCATACCGGCTGTCATTGCACCATCACCAACAATACACACCACATCACATGGGTCGTTTTGATAGCGACGTGCTAAAGACATTCCTAAACCTGCTGAAATTGCAGTTGATGAATGCCCTACACCAAAAGTATCAAAAACTGATTCTTCTCTAGCTGGAAATGCTGCTAAACCGTTTTTAGCACGGATTGTTGTCATTTGCTCACGGCGACCAGTCAAGACTTTATGTGGATACGCCTGATGTCCTACATCCCAAACTAATCGGTCATTTGGAGTATTAAAGCAATAATGCAGCGCAACCGTCAGCTCAACCACGCCGAGGTTAGCACCGAAATGGCCACCACTCTGGCCTGCTGCATATAAAATATATTGACGCAACTCATCAGCCACTTGAACCAATTGGCTATGCTCGAGCTGACGTAATTGTTGAGGATGATCAATTGCATCTAACAATGGCGTAACAGGGCGTTGAGTTGGAATTTCGGTATACAACATATGTGGCAAAGCCTTTATAAGCCTGGCAAATCCTAAGCTGGGTCAAAATGGGTCGATCATACAATCGAATGAAGTCACCTTCAATCAGCCACATTTGCGAACGAGGTCATGCAAAGCAGTCTCTCATACAGTATGGGTATGGTTGGCAGATTATCCTGAATAATCTGACTATTTATCAACTATTATCGTCTTCTTTATACAAAAAAGAAAACCTTAGTGCTCAAAATGATTATGACAATTCGACCAATCTCCCAGCATTACGCTATACTTTAAACCGTTTTCGGTTAAAAGATGAGTTAATCTGTGCCTATAGAGTTCATTGCAACATCAAAACTCCCGACCGCTTTTGGTGAATTCAATATTTCTGTGTTTCAAGATCCAGTATCAGGTGAAGAACATGTGGCACTTTCTAAAGGGTTAGAAAATCCACCCACAGGCCCTGTTTTAGTCCGTGTTCACTCAGAATGCTTAACAGGGGATGCTTTCGCGTCATTAAAATGTGACTGCGGCCCTCAATTACAGGCAACTCAAAAGCTCATTAACGAAGCAGGTCAAGGCGTTATTTTATATTTACGCCAAGAAGGCCGTGGTATTGGGCTTACGAATAAAATTCGTGCGTATGCCTTACAAGATCAAGGTCATGACACGGTAGATGCAAATTTACTTTTAAATTTGCCAGCTGATGCGCGCCGTTATGACATGTGTAGCATTATGCTCGATCACTTAAAAGTAAAAGAAGTTAAGTTAATTACTAACAATCCTTTGAAAATTCAGGCACTCAAGGATCAAGGTATTAATGTGGTTGGTCGTGTTCCGTTAACGGTTGGACGTAATCCTTTTAATGAACAATATTTAAAAACTAAACGTGAACGCATGGATCACCTTTATCAAAAAGATGATTTCTAAAACAAAATTATAAATTTAAAAATAATTGGAAGGGATTTTTAAGACATTTCTTAAAAATCCCTTACTTTTTTTATGGTTTTGTGTTTTGATGTATCTATCTCCTATCTCAATCATCTTTGAGGGTCACTATGCAACATCCGACTTCAACAGATATTCAACGTGTCCGCGAATTTCTCCTCGATTTACAAGCTCGTATCTGTGTTGGTTTAGAACAACAAGAAAAAGCTGGCGGTGGTACGAGTGAATTTATTATTGATGATTGGGAACGTCCAGAAGGTGGTGGCGGTCGTTCACGAGTTTTACAAAATGGCACCGTGATTGAAAAAGGTGGTGTGATGTTTTCTCACATCAACATTAGTAAACTGCCCGCCTCTGCTACAGAAAGACACCCTCAAATTGCTGGTGCTAAAGCTCAAGCGCTTGGTGTGTCATTAGTCATTCACCCCAAAAATCCGAATATTCCGACTTCTCATGCTAATGTACGTTTATTCGTTGCAGAACGTGAAGGCCAAGATCCGATTTGGTGGTTTGGTGGTGGTTTTGACTTAACGCCATTCTATCCAGATGAACAGGATGTTATCGATTGGCATCAAGCCGCACATGATCTATGCCAGCCTTTTGGCGACAATGTCTACGCTGAACATAAAAAATGGTGTGATGATTACTTCTATTTAAAACATCGAGATGAACAGCGTGGCGTTGGAGGTTTATTCTTTGATGATTTAAATTGCTGGGATTTCGAAACCTGCTTTAAATATATTCAAGCTGTAGGTAATGGTTATTTAAATGCCATTCTGCCAATTTTTGAAAAACATCGTGAAAAGCCTTATACCGAAGCTCAACGAGAGTTCCAGCTTTACCGTCGTGGTCGCTATGTCGAATATAATTTAGTCTATGACCGCGGAACATTGTTTGGGTTACAAACAGGTGGACGTATTGAGTCTATTTTAGTCAGCCTGCCTAATCTTGCAGCTTGGTCATATCGTCCAGAATGGGATGAAGACTCACGAGAGAAACGTTTAACTGACTATTACCTGAAACCTCGTGACTGGTTAAATCTAAAAGAAAAAGTCGCTTAATTTTTTGCTTTTTTGGAGATTCTTTGGCTTCCACCCTAGAGAATCTCCTTTTTTATTTTCAATTTTCCGAACCTCATTCAAATATTTTTTCTTATTCAAATTTGGCTTATAGTGAGGCCTGCTGAATATTCAGTACAGACTTTATCTGCCTCATGCCATTTTAAAATTTTGGATATAAGAATGACCAAACAGTTTGCAGTAATTGGCAACCCAATCGAACAATCACGCTCTCCTGAGTTGCATCATGCTTTCGCTCAAAAAACAGGTGTTGACCTAGACTATCAAAAACGTTTCGCGCCTCTTGATGGTTTTGAACCGAGTATGCGTAGTTTCTTTAAAAATGGTGGAAGTGGTATGAACGTTACCGTACCGTTTAAAGAACAGGCATTTGCTTTGTGTGATGTGCTGACTGAACGTGCTCAAATTGCTAAAGCTGTAAATACACTATGGATGGAAAATGGCAAATTGCATGGTGACAATACAGATGGCCAAGGCTTAGTTGCAGCCATTCAAGCTTTGGATTGGAAGCTAGAAAATACAACCATTTTAATTTTAGGGGCTGGTGGTGCAACGCGTGGTGTTATTTATCCGCTTGTGCAGGCTGGCGCTAAAAAGATTGTGATTGCAAACCGAACTCTTACTCGTGCAGAGCAACTCGTAGATGATTTAAAAGCAGCAGTTCCGCAAGCCCAATTACAAGCAATTTCTCTAAATGAGCTAGAAGGGAAATTTGATATTGTAATTAATGCAACTTCTGCAAGCTTGTCTGGTGATGCATTACAACTACCAGAAAATTTAGAGTTCAAATATGCCTATGAGATGGCTTATGGCAAGCCATCTAGCTTCCTTGATCAAGCCAAACAGCGCAATGTACCTTATGCGGAAGGTTTTGGCATGCTAGTTGGTCAAGCCATTGAAGCCTTCTATATCTGGAATGGCGTAAAACCAGAATTAAAAGATTTTCTATAAATCAAAAAAAGAACCTACATATGTAGGTTCTTTTTTTATCTCAGCTATTATTTTTTAGCTGTAACCATCTGCTTATAAACATCTCGGAAAATCTCATAATCAATAAATTCATTATGTTCAGGTTTTAAATTCTGAATTGTTTTTTCCGTAAGTTGCTGTTTGCGAGCAGCGACATAAACTTTCCCTAAAATATCAGCCGTTTCAGACAACAAGTGTTTTTCTTCATCAGAAGTACCATTTTGTTTTTCAAACTCTAATTGATACTGTTTTGAGAAAAGCTGCTCAGGTTGCTTATATTGCTTCTGTAGTTTTTGCCATGCTTCACGTCCAGCTTCACCTTGTATTGTTGTGATCACAATATGGTCCACAGCTCGACCTAAGTCATTATCAAATTGATCTTCTTGTTCAAGGTGATGTTTTTTCTGCAATGCTTCAATACGTTCTAAAGCTTTACCTTGAGGATTATAAGTTTCCTCTTCAGAGAACCAGTAAGCGTAAACCTCGGCAATTTCTTGCAACTGTTGAACTGAATAATAGTTAATATATGACGGTTTTTCGGCAGTCAATTTTGCAATAAACACAGCCTTATACGTTTTTTCATAAGCATGCGTTGCATCATAAGTTTGGTTCGCCAACAGCGCCAGACTCGAATCTAAATCTTGTACATCGCTATGTGCGCCAACTGGATGCTCAGAAACATCACTCTGCCCAAGTTTTTCACTAAATCCTTTTACGAAGTTTTCAAATAAAGAACCTTTGCTTGCCTCTGCAACTGATTTAGCTTGTTTAAGTTGCTGCTGATTAATTGGGGTCGCTTTACCATAATTGAGAATTTGCATGTCTGCTTTAATATTAAAGCGATGGTTAAATTCAGCTGGTGTATATGCAATATCGTAATCTGCGTTGACTAAACGCCCTTTTTCATCCAGTCCAACATCAATCGTAACTGGATTTCTTTGTTTTGGTAAAGCTTGTTCAATTTCTGCCTTATGCTTGATCCATAGAGCTTTGAATGCCTCATCATCAATAAACCGGTTTTGATCATAAGCAGCAAAAGTTTGTTTCAACGCAGCTTGACGAGCTTTAATCTGAGTTTTTTCGGTATTTACAGCGCTCTGATCAAGCACATCAATACCGTAAATTTGACAGTAATTAATATCGCCTAAGGCAACTGGACTTTTTTGAGACTGTAATTCAACACACTGATCTTGTGTAAGTGAAGCCACTTCTTCATCCAGTGCAACTTCTTCATCCTGTGCAACTTGTTCAGCATCTGCTACAGCAACATCTTCGGCTTGAGCCGTATCGGAAGCTTCCTCTTCGGCTGCCACATCTTGAGCTGCACTTTCTTGGCTTTCATCACCATATTCAGAATCTAAAGCATTGCCGAAATGAGCATTAATCAGTGAATAAAGTTGCTGACTAACAGCTGCCGCATCTTCAGAAGAAAATTTCTGCTCCTCAGCACTCCCTGCTTTTTTCTTCGCTTCGGAAGCAGCTAATTCAGTTGCTATAGATTCGGCAATCTTTTCTTCATCAAATCCTAAAACATTTTTTTGCAAATATTTTTCATTTACCTGCCCATAGAGCTCCGATTGTAGTAATAACGCTTCAACCGTATCTTTTAAACGAATTTTCTCTACAATCCCAGCTTTACGCTCAGCGTCACTAACCGATAAACGTTGTAAATTTTGTGGTTCAGCCAAACGATATGACACTGCACCAGAAGCTTTCGCATATTCAACGAATTTCTTCATATCGACATTCGTAAACAGATTTTTATATTTTGAAAAATCGACATACGCCAAGTTATTTTGATTATCTTTATTAACCAGATAAGGCATTAATCCGAAATAATTAACGTAAAATTTATAATCCTTCAAATCAAGCATCATTGGCAATTTTGCCTGTACCAAAAGCGTCGGTTTTTCATATCTTGCCGTGAGATTTAAAGACCCCATTTTTTGACGATAATGAACCGAACCGTCGTAACTAAACTGAAGATCATTTAATAAATTAATTAATACGGCATTTACTTTTTCTGAACGTGATTCACCAGAAATGCCCGAATCCGCTTGCTCATTTGCAATTGCGGCATAAAGCGCCTGCTTCTGTTTTTTATTCAAATTAATTTTTTGTTCACGTAAATATTGATCTACTTTTTTTTGCACTGCAGCATCTAGCTGCACTGTTTTTTCTACATTATTTATTTTTTTTGACTGACTTGGATCAACATTAACTTTAAAATGTCCACGATAGTCATAGCTTGGGTATTCATACATTGCATTCATACCCTGAATGACTTTTTGATCTAAATTAGCAGATGCCACTGATGGACGTAGGCTATGCTGCGCACATGCGGTCAAACCCAAACTAAATAAACATAAACTGAGATATTTTAGATGCATAACCTTTTTTAAAACCTTATCGCTTTATCTTTTTAACAAAACTTGCTAAAAATAAGAAAATTAGTTGTTTTTTCACATAAAAGTATAAGTCCTGAATGTAGCAGAAAATGTACTTTCAGGTGTATTTATTTTCGACAAAATTCGCTTTTCTGACATTTCTTTCGGGTGCGATTAACATTGTATTTTTATCATGCGAGTGAATAATCAAATCATCGATTCAGATAATCCCACAATGATTCAAAATTAGGATTAAAGCCATGCCAGCATATAAAGCCCCGCTACACGATATTCGCTTCTTAATGAATGAAGTATTAGATTACCCTGCTCACTATAAAACTTTATCAAATGGTGAAAGTGCAGATCCAGATACAGTTGATATGATTCTTGAAGGTGCGGCAGATTATTGTGAAAACGTATTGTCGCCACTTAACCAATCTGGTGATGAAGAAGGTTGCCATTTTGACAACGGCGAAGTAACTACTCCTAAAGGCTTTAAAGAAGCTTATGACCAATTCGTAATGGGCGGTTGGCAAGGTCTTTCTTACCCAGAAGAATTTGGTGGTCAAGGCCTTCCAATGTCTTTAAATCTGATTAAATCAGAGATGATGGGTACTGCAAACTGGTCATTTACCATGTACCCTGGTTTAAGTTCTGGTTGTATGAACACTATTTTGCAATTCGGTACTGATGAGCAAAAACAAACATATATGCCTAAGCTTGTTGAAGGTACGTGGAGCGGCACAATGTGCTTAACCGAACCTCAATGTGGTACAGACTTAGGACAGGTAAAAACTAAAGCTGAACCTCAAGCAGATGGTAGTTACAAAATCACTGGTACGAAAATCTTCATTTCTGCTGGTGAACATGATTTAACCGAAAATATTATTCACATCGTACTTGCACGCCTTCCAGATGCACCTGCTGGTACTCGCGGTATCTCATTATTCATCGTACCAAAATTCATGCCTACAGCTGATGGCGGTGTTGGTGAACGTAATACGGTAACTTGTGGTTCAATCGAACACAAAATGGGTATTCGTGCGTCTGCAACAGCTGTACTCAACTTTGATAATGCAACAGGTTATCTAATTGGTGAAGTAAACAAAGGCTTACATGCAATGTTTACCTTCATGAACACAGCACGTATTGGTACTGCGGTTCAAGGTATTGCACACGCTGAGTTATCTTTCCAAGGCGCATTACCATATGCCAAAGATCGTATGTCAATGCGTGCGCTTTCTGGTAAAAAAGATCCAGACAAAGTTGCTGATGCAATCATTCACCATGCAGACGTACGTCGTATGCTATTAACTCAAAAAGCAATCGCTGAAGGCGGTCGTGCAATGATTTACTACGCTGCGCAAATCGCTGACAAAATGACAGATGCGTTAACACGTGGCGATCAAGCTGCTTTTGAAGACTACGATGATAAACTTGGTTTCTATACACCAATTTTGAAAGGTTTCTTAACTGAACTTGGTTTAGAAGCTGCTAACCACGGTATGCAAGTTTACGGCGGCCATGGCTACATTAAAGAATGGGGTATGGAGCAAATCGCCCGTGATGCCCGTATTGCGACCTTGTATGAAGGAACAACTGGTGTTCAAGCACTCGACTTGATTGGTCGTAAAGTGTTGTTAAGTTCAAAAGGTAAAGTAGTTCGTGAATACACTGCTGAAATCTTAAAATTCTGTGCTACACATGCCCGTAATAAGTATTTACGTCGTTTCGCTTGGGACTTAACTAAGCTTTGTGCTCAGTGGAATACTTTAACCGTCCGTATTATGCTTGCTGCACGTAAAGACCGTGACATCGTATCTTCTGCTTCTGTAGATTTCTTGATGTTCTCAGGCTACGTCATGATGGCTTATTTCTGGGCTCAACAAGCTGTGGTTGCTTCTGAAAAATTAGAAGCAGGTAATGGCCAAGAAACTGCTGAATTCTATAAAGCAAAAATCAAAGTTGCTGATTTCTACTTTGACCGTTTATTGCCACGTGCTCAAGGTCATGCAGAATCAATGGTGACGACATCTCGCACACTAACATCATTACCAGTTGAACACTTTAGCTTCGACTACTAATGATTTTTAAGTA
>NZ_JABVBF010000059.1 GCF_013344765.1 Acinetobacter lactucae | reverse complement strand
AAATAATTGCATGGTTATATTCAACATCTTTTGCTGAATATAAAAGCGTAACTGTATGTTCTGCTACGATGTGTTGTAGCTCTTCAACTGCGGAGTTGGTTTCAAGTTCTTTTAAATAACGCTGCTTAAATTCTTCCCAATGATCTGGCGTTGCAGCATGAAACCATTTTCTAAGTTCTGTCGAGGGTGCTATTTCTTTTAGCCACAAATCCAAATGAGCATTTTCCTTACTAATTCCCCTACTCCATAAACGGTCAACCAAAATTCGTTTTCCATCACTAGGCTCGGCATTTTCATAAATTCTTTTAATTTGGATATCCATTTTCAGCCACCTATTCACACTCAAGGTCATTAGCATCATCGCATTAATTTAACTATTCATACAATCGAAAACTTTTACACTCAATCCTATCTTAATTACTCTCATCAATTTATTTCAGGCATACAAATTGCTTTTAAATCTCTCATTATTTTATCAAATGGTAAAAAATGAAATACTATATTTATCCATGTTCATCTAAAGAAGATGCCCCTTATTTAATTTTGTCATCAGGGCTAGGCGGTCATGCTAGTTTTTGGAACCCCCAACTTGAATTGTTGAGTGCGCATTTCAACGTTGTGACTTATGACCAAGAAGGTTGTTACCAAGACAGTGCTTTATTGCCTGCACAGTACCATATGTGTGACATGGCGAATCAAGTACTACACTTATTAGAATCTCTTCAAATTCATGAATTCCATATGATCGGGCATGCTTTAGGGGGCATTATCGGAATGGAACTCTCAAAACAACTGCAATCTAGCTCAATTACCATGCTCAGTCTTACACTGATTAATGCGTGGGATGAGTTAGATGCCCATACTCAAAAATGTTTTGATGCCCGTATCGCATTGTTAGCATCTGCGGGCGCTGAAGCCTATGTACGTGCCCAAGCATTATTTTTGTATCCTCCAGTATGGATTTCTCAGAATTATAGCCATATTAAAAATACCGAAGATATGCAACTCCAAGGCTTTCCACCCAAGACAAACGTATTTGCACGACTTAAAGCCTTAATGCATTTTCAACTACAGGCAGAGCACGTACATGCATTACAAGACACTGCAATTCATATCGTTGCCAATCAAGATGATTTTTTAGTTCCAGTACATAAATCACAAGATCTTTTTACCAAACTCGGTCATGGTCAACTCTGCATTTTACCCTCGGGCGCACACGCCTCAACAGTGACCGAGCCCCAACGACTAAATCAAACTTTCATCAAATTTTTCCATGACATTAAGGTTTTATCATGAATACAAAAACATTAAATATTTTAGATCAACTGTTTTTAGAAGCGAGAACCCACAGCATATGGTTAGATAAAGCCGTCAGCTCTGAGCAAATTCAGCAGATTTATGATCTGCTCAAAATGGCACCGACTTCTGCCAACTGTAGCCCTGCTCGTTTTGTATTTTTAACAACACCTGAAGCTAAACAAAAACTAAGACCAGCACTTTTTTCCGGCAATATCGAAAAAACGATGACAGCACCTGTCACGGTTTTAGTCGCAACAGATAAAAAGTTTTACGAAAAATTACCAGCATTATTTCCCTATGCCGATGCAAAGTCTTGGTTTACATCTAGTGAAGCCGTAGCACATGAAACTGCCTTTCGTAATAGTTCATTGCAAGCTGCATATTTAATTATGGCATGCCGTAGTTTAGGTTTAGATACTGGGCCAATGTCTGGTTTTGATGCGAAACAAGTTAATGAACTATTTTTCGCAGGGACAAATAATCATATTAATCTCATCATTAACATTGGCTATGGCGACCCTCAAAAAGTTTATACTCGCCTCCCCCGTTTAAATTTTGAAGAGGCTTGTCGGGTGGAATAAATAAAGTCCACAACACCATCTTCAATCTCAAAAGAGAAATACCTTAGTTCTACACGGCGACTTCAATGTCGCCTTTTTTATTCTGCTGTTTTAAAACATTGGATGTCATACACACTCCAAAAGTAAAATTGATCAAATGATGCACAATGAAGCAAGTTAGTTCCTCCTTGGTGCATAATCGCATTATTTTTTACCATTTGATAAAAATTATACCAAACAATAAATACAAAACATTGATAAATATTTAAATATTAAATTTGGCACGAGCTATGCATTGTTAAAAATGTAAACAAATACTGAAAACTATATCTTTTATAGCTTTCAGTTCGACTTCCTAAACTCACGATGGGGAATCAAGATGAAGATCGGCGTTTTTTGTCCAATTGGAAATAATGGCTGGCTGCTTTCAGAAAATGCACCGCAATATAAACCTACCTTTGAGTTAAACAAACAAATTGTACAACGTGCTGAACACTACGGTTTTGACTTTGCACTTTCCATGATTAAGTTACGTGGTTTCGGTGGCAAAACTGAGTTTTGGGACTATAACCTTGAAACATTTACCCTCATGGCAGGTCTCGCTGCTGTCACCAGTAAAATCCAAATTTATGCAACCGCTGCAACATTAGTCATGCCTCCTGCAATTGTTGCACGTATGGCATCGACCATCGATTCGATTTCTAACGGTCGGTTTGGACTAAATGTCGTGACTGGATGGCAAATGCCTGAATATTCCCAAATGGGTATGTGGCCTGGCGATGAATATTTTGCTAAGCGCTATGACTACTTATCTGAATATGTTGAAGTTTTACGTGAACTTTGGGCAACAGGAAAATCAGACCTAAAAGGCGAGTTCTTCCAGATGAATGATTGTCAGGTCAAACCACAGCCTCAAGCTGATATGAAAATTATCTGTGCAGGACAATCAGATGCAGGTTTAGCTTTTTCCGCAAAATATGCCGACTACAATTTTGTTTTTGGAAAAGGTTTAAACACACCAACTGCCTATGCCGAAATTAATGACCGTTTAAAAGCTCAAACCGACAAAACTGGGCGCAATGTGCAAACCTATGTGTTGTTTATGGTAATTGCTGCTGAAACTGACGACGATGCAATGCAGAAGTGGCAACACTATAACGATGGTGCGGACATGGAAGCTATTCGTTGGCTACAAGACCAAGGTGCAAAAGATAAAGTGTCTGGCACTGACACCAATATTCGCCATATGGCCTCTAGCGTTTCTCCAGTCAATATCAATATGGGCACTATTGTTGGCTCTTTTAAAAATGTTGCAAAAATGCTCGATGAAATTTCCGAGATTGAAGGTACAGAGGGAATTTTGTTGACCTTTGATGACTTTGTACAAGGCGTAGAAGATTTTGGTCAACGCATTCAACCACTCATGAAATGTCGTGAAAGCGTCGTTACCGAACTGACAGAGCAAGCCGAACCAACTGTTTTGGAGAAAAGCGCATGAATGAAATGTCTAATATTGTGTGTGCAGAATTCACGACACAGATCGGTACAGGCAAAGTATTAAAAGCTGAACCTGAACATATTCAACTAGCAGCAGAACAAACTGCGCTTATTGTCATTGATATGCAAAATGCCTACACCTCTTTAGGTGGGTATTTAGATTTAGCAGGTTTTGATGTCTCAAAGACTAAACCTGTAGTCGAAAATATTAAAAAGGCGATCGATGCTGCACATAGTGCAGGGATTCAAGTCATCTATTTTCAAAATGGTTGGGATAAAAACTACGTTGAGGCTGGTGGTTTAGGTTCACCAAATTTTCATAAATCTAATGCCTTAAAAACCATGCGTAAACGGCCCGAGTTACAAGGTCAACTTTTATCTAAAGGCGGTTGGGACTTTGCTTTAATTGATGAGTTACAACCTCTTCCACAAGACATCATTATTGAAAAGCCACGCTACAGCGGTTTCTTTAACACTGCACTCGACAGCATTTTACGTGCTCGAGGTATTCGTAATTTAGTCTTCGTTGGCATTGCGACTAATGTCTGCGTTGAATCCACCTTACGTGATGGTTTCTTTTTGGAATATTTCGGTGTTGCACTTAAAGATGCTTGCTATCAAGCCGGACCTCAAGAGGCTCACGACGCTGCCCTATATAACATTAAAACTTTTTTTGGCTGGGTATCTGACACCAATAGTTTTATTGAAACCTTTAGTTCGGCATCAACATTGCTACAGCAATCTGCCTAATTCATACATTTAATTTTATCTAAATTTTTTGATTTGGAGCGTCTTATGTCTAAACAAGTTGTTATCCCTGAAGGAACATCGGCACCACTTGCACCCTATGTTCCTGCAACCAAAGCGGACAATATTGTGTATATCTCAGGCACATTGGCTTTTGATGAAAATAATAATGTGGTCTGTATTGGTGATGCTGCAGGACAAACTCGCCATATTTTAGAAACGATCAAAAAAGTGATTGAAACTGCGGGTGGCACTATGGATGACGTCACGTTCAATTCCATTTTTATTAAAGATTGGGCGGACTATACCGCAGTGAATACGGTATATGCCGAATATTTTCCGGGTGACAAACCTGCTCGCTTTTGTATCCAGTGCGGCTTGGTGAAACCCGATGCCTTAATTGAGATTGCATCGATTGCCCATGTGGGATAAACGATGTCACACATAAAACCTTTCAGCATCATAAATGATGTGATGTTTTAGCCTCGATTCATTGTGATGATCATGTATCGGGGTTGGAGAGCAATCATGCAAAAAAGAGAAGAGAAACAAGTATCAATTCCATCTACTGTTCCACAGGCTCAAACATGCTCAACACATTTAGAAGTAGATCAGCATACTTTTAGACAGGGTATGGCCAATCTTGGAGCAGCAGTGAATGTCATCACGACGGATGGACCTGCAGGGCAAGCTGGTTTCACCGCATCCGCTGTATGTAGCGTAACAGATACACCACCGACACTATTGGTTTGTCTCAACCGTTCGGCATCAGTGTTTAATACTTTTAAACAAAACGAGGTGCTTTGTGTCAATACACTGGCCGCTCATCAAAGTACTCTATCTACAATATTCGGCGGAAAAACACCAATGCCAGAACGCTTTGCTCATGGGGAATGGAGCAAGTTACTCACTGGTTCTCCGATTTTGAATGAGGCCTTGGTGTCATTTGATTGTGAAATTGTACAAAGCATGAGTATCGGTAGTCATGATGTCTTATTTTGTGCGGTCAAAGCGATGAAACATCAAAGTGGACTTAATGCACTAATGTACTTCAATCGCAATTATTGCGAATTACAAACAGCATGCTAATGCAGATAAAAAATGAAAAAGAGGATCTGTTATGCGAACAAAAGAATCTTGGTTTCCTAAATTTAAGCCGCACACAGGTAATTTAGAAACTCCTGTACAAATTGATGAATATCTTCCTCTCGGTAAAAGTATTGTTTTGGGGTTACAACATGCTTTTGCTATGTTCGGAGCAACTGTTTTAGCTCCGTTACTCATGGGCTTTGATCCGAACCTCACCATTTTTATTACTGGTATTGGCACCATCTTGTTCTTTTTAATTACTGGTGGACGCATGCCAAGCTACCTTGGATCAAGCTTTGCATTTATTGGTGCAGTCGCTGCTGCCACAGGCTATGCAGGGGTTGGATCAAATCCCAATTTAGCTGTGGCGCTTGGTGGCACAATCATTTGTGGGTTGATTTATGCCTGCATCGGTTTAATTGTCATGAAAACTGGAACTGCATGGATTGAAAAACTCATGCCACCCGTAGTCACTGGTGCAATTGTCATGATTATTGGTTTAAACCTTGCACCTGTAACAATCAAAAGCGTTTCGACAAATAGCTTTGACACGTGGATGGCGGTCATTACCATTTTGTGTATTAGTGCCGTTGCCGTTTTTACAAGAGGTATGATTCGCCGCCTTCTATTACTTATCGGACTCATCAGCGCTTATTTTATTTATTTCCTACTTACTAATATCTTAGGGTTCGGCAAACCCATCGATTTTAGTGCAATCAGTCAAGCAGCATGGTTTGGTCTACCCACTTTTCACTCGCCTGTTTTTAATGCCAAAGCTATTTTATTGATTGCACCTGTTGCGATTATTTTAGTCGCTGAAAACTTGGGACATTTTAAAGCTGTTTCTGCCATGACAGAACGCAATTTATCTCCATATATGGGTCGTGCTTTTTTTGCCGACGGTATCTGCACGAGTTTATCAGCTTCTGTTGGTGGTACAGGTATGACGACTTATGCCGAAAATATTGGCGTGATGGCGGTAACTAAAGTCTATTCCACCACTATTTTTGTGGTTGCGGGACTATTTGCAATTCTACTCGGCCTTTCTCCTAAATTTGGAGCAATCATTAGTACCATCCCTGTTGCTCTATTAGGCGGTGCATCCATTGTTGTCTTTGGCTTAATTACTGTAGCTGGAGCAAAAATCTGGATCGATAACAAAGTTGATTTCACCCAAAATAGTACGTTAATTATTGCAGCAGTCAGCCTGATTATGGGTGCTGGCAATTTAAGTCTACATATTGGGCCATTTGACTTAGGAGGTATTGGAACTGCGACACTTGCAGCAATTGTTCTTAACCTATTACTCAACAGAGCAGAAAAATCCCAGAGCCAATCTATTGAAAAGTCAGTAGAACCGCTTAATTCTGTCCCACATCTCTAATGTCTGGAGAAACTCCTTGATTCAAAGTGTTTCATTTATCGGTTTAGGAGCAATGGGATGGCATATGGCTTCCCATTTAACCCAAGTATGTAGCCAAGTCTATGTTTGGAATCGTACTTTCGCAAAAGCTAAGCAACATGAACAAACCTTTGGTACACAAACTGTAGACCTGACACAAGCTCTACAAGCAGATATTATCTTTTCATGCCTACCGACTAGCCAAGATGTAGAAAATTTAATTGCGGGTTCTCAACTAAAACAAGGCTGTATTTGGGTAGACTGCACTAGCGGTGTGCCAGAGACGGCAAGAAAACTCAGCCAACAGCTCAAATTAAACGGAGTTGATTATTTAGATGCACCAGTTTCGGGTCAAACGATTGGAGCTGAACGAGGAACTCTCACGGTAATGGTCGGAGGTGACGAGTATGCTTTTAAAAGAGCAAAACCAATCATTCAAGCGTTTGCTAATTTAGTTGAATATGTCGGCGAAAGTGGTGCTGCCTTTGCAGTAAAAGCCATCAATAACACATTAATGGCAACACATCTTTGGGCGCTAGCAGAGGGATTAAGTATCCTTAAATCTCAAGGCGTAAATTTACATTCCGCAATGAACTGCATTAACCACTCTAGTGGCAAAAGTAATGTTTCAGAACACATCATGATGCAACGTGTTTTAAGCCGTAAATTTGAAAAAACTTTTGCATTAGATTTATTACAAAAGGATATTGGAATTGCACTAAATCTCGTTACTCAAAATAATTTGGAACTCCCAGCTTTTAGTCTCATTCAGCAACAGTTTAATCAGGTTTCCAAACCCGATGCACAACAAGTCGATTTTTCAGCCATAGTTAAACTATTGGAACAACAAAACCACTTAGAGCTATGTTAAAAGTAGGTCACACGACCTACTCTTTTTATAAAAATTAGAATGACTTTATTGATCTGGAATTTCAGCTTCAACTAATAAAGTCAGTAAAGATAATGATTCTTGCCACCCTAAGTAACAGGCTTCCACAGGAATAACTTCTGGTATTCCTTCTTGAGTAATATTCACTTCCGTACCTACCAATACACTTTTCAATGTAATGGTGACTTGCATGGTTCCTGGTAAATTTGGATCATCAAATTGATCGTTATAGCGAATTAGTTCATTTGGAACTAATTCAACATAGGTTCCACCAAAAGCATGTGTTGAACCTGTCGAAAAATTGGTAAAACTCATTTTGTATGAGCCACCCACACTTGAATCAAAACTATGAACCTTTGCGGTAAAACCATGAGGTGGTAACCACTTTACTAAAGCGTCTGGATCTAAAAATGCACGATAAACACGCTCGGCTGGTGCCTTAAACACTCGATGAAATTTCACTGTACCTGTTGCCATCATTATTCTCCTTATTTTAATTTCCTTTGAATTATCGAAATTATGTTTATTAGCTTAAACCTTAGGATTCATCCGAACGTATATTTTTGGTGTTTTTTTAAACCAAAAAGCTATCTTTTATGCAAAATCAAAATACAAAAACTATGGCTGATTTTTTAGTAAAAATGGAGCAAAATAGTCAGCAATCATAAAGAAACATATTGAATTTGAGATTAATCATGAGTCTGCTCGCTTTCTCCTCATATGCTTTAAACGGTGTAGATGCACAAAAGTTTTTACAAGGCCAAGTTACTGTAGATACTGAACGTTTAGCTGAAAATGAAACACGCTATACAGCCATTTGCGATCTTAAAGGTCGTATTCACTTTGGCTTGTGGCTAAAGAAGATTAATCCTGAAAGTTTTGAAATTGTAGTTACTCAAGATCAAGCCGAAGAGTTTGCCAAACATATTAAAAAGTATGGTGCCTTTTCAAAAATGACCTTAAGTGAACAAGGTGCAGTGTTCCCAAAAGTTGTGAATCATCAAACTGAGTTTACTACTGCTGAAACCGATATTTCAGAATGGCAAAAACAAGCCATCATGACTGGTCAAGCTTGGATTACCCAGGCAACTGAACATGAATTCCAACCACAAGAATTACGTTTACATCAACGTGAAGGCGTCAATTACGATAAAGGTTGTTATTTAGGTCAGGAAATTGTGGCGCGTCTTTGGTTTAAAGCAAAACCAAAACACTGGTTACATCTCGTACAAGGCACAGGTGAAGCACCCGCTTCAGCAACTCAATTAAATAATGATATTGAAGTCGTTAATAGTATTTCAAATGATCAAGGTTATCTTGCTTTAGTTGTTGCTAAACCTGCTGCTCTACAAGAGTTGGGTCTTCAAGTTCTTGAGTTACCAGAAGCTTTAAGTGGCGACGTTGCAAGACCACAATAATAATTTTTATTAGTCTAAACTGCCCACTGCTAAGTTAGTGGGCTTTTTTATAGATACAAAACACTAATGATTTCATTAGATTAGAACGTCAATTTTTTAAGCTTTATATGCCATCATTAGCCCTGTTGAAATTAAAGAGAAAAAAGATGAAAACTAAACTTGCTACACTCATGTTGAGTCTGGCTATTTTCGGTTCTGCTCATGCTGATGTTAAAACACTTGAACAAAATCTTAAGACGAATTATCCCGATTTGCCTGTAAAAGGTGTTTATCAATCTCCTGTACAAGGCATTTATGAAGTGTATACAAGCGGCCGTATTGTTTATACCAATCAAGATGCCAAATACTTTTTTGTTGGTAATTTAGTCGACATCAAACAACAAAAAAATATGACTGAAGAACGTATTGCCGAATTGGGCAAGATTGACGTTAAAAGCTTGCCATTAAATCAAGCGATTAAGTATGTGAAAGGTAAAGGCGAACGTACAATCTATGTTTTTAGTGACCCTGATTGCCCATATTGCCAGCGCCTAGAAGAAAATATGGCTGGGGTTGATAACGTAACGGTATATGTATTCCTTTATCCTCTCACCAGTTTGCATCCAAATGCTGAAAAAGTTTCAAATCAAATCTGGTGTTCAAAAAATCCAGCAGAAGCTTGGACAAACTATATGCTTAAGCGCAAATTGCCAACTAGTAGCAAAAGTTGCTCAAGCCCAATTCAGAAAAATATCGCTTTAGGTCAAAAATTAAATATCGATGGAACACCTACCCTGTTCTTGCAAGATGGCCAAAGACTTTCTGGTGTACCAAGTGATGCCAAGCAAATTGAAGCATTACTTCAATCAGCAAAATAATAATATTGCCCACTCCATTGTATGCATGTGAGTGGGTATTTTTCTCCACAATTTGCCCAAAGTGCAGCGCTTTATATACAAATCGGCTGTTTACTTTCATCAACCAATATTTATGATGAGAAGTTGAAACTCTTTCATGCATCAATGGAATGATGTAGCTACGAAGTAAAAGGTTAAAAAGAAATGAAGAAATTACTAATCGCAAGCCTAATCACCCTTTCAAGTGCATCAATTTTTGCAGCTAATAACTCAGCAACTGCTGCAAAGACCGATGTTTTTAAACAAGCTGAACAACTCTATGCAGCAAAAAACTACTCCGCTGCATTTCAAGAAATGCAACGCTTAGCCCAATCAGGTAATGCCCAAGCTATTTATAACTTAGGCTATATGACTCAAATGGGCCAAGGTACAGCAAAAGACTCTTCTAAAGCCCTCAAATATTATGAAGATGCTTCAAATAAAGGCTACGCCCAAGCGAGTTACACGCTTGCACAAATTTATGAGACTGGTGAATTAGGGGTTGCCAAAGACAGCAACAAATTCAGTCAATATATTCAAAAGGCTTCGGCTCAAGGTTCTGATGATGCAACTGTGAAAATTGCAACGATTTTATTTGCTCAGAAAAAACCGCAGTCACATCAAATTGCCCTTCAAAAATTAGCGCCTTTAATTCGAAAAGGAAACTACCCTGCTATTCAGGTCAAAGCACTCTATGACATTAGCCAAGGTGTTGAAAATAAAAATCCGTTAATGAAACGCCAAGGCATCGAAGCTTTACAGTCAATTGCTCAAAAAGGCTATGCGCCTGCGTCTATGGCCTTAGCCACCATGATGGCGAATGGCAATATCATTCCGCAAAATCTACCGCAAGCAAAAAAGATATTTACTGAACTTGCCAATCAAAATGTTCCAAATGCTAAAGAATCGTTAGCTTCGGTTGATAAGATTATTGCAGAAAAGAGCAAACAGGCTGCCAATGCTCCCGCACAGCCAGCACCTAAAAAATAATGAATAATGAGCCCCTCATGGGGCTTTTATTTTACCACCACAGAGCAATCAGCCAGCTCACCCCAATAAAACCGACAATTGTACTAATCATAAGCGGTGTTAACGCTTTTTCATTTAAGCCATAGGCTTGTCCAAAAATTCCGAAAGCAATCGGCATTGGTAAAGCAGCGATTAATGTTCCTGCGTAAAGCATTTCACGGCTTACATTTGGAGTTATTAAAAAAAGTGCAAAAATAACAGATGGCATTAGCACAACTTTAAATGTCGCTAACAAAACGCTTTCTATATTTACTGTTGTGATTCCAATACCGACTAGACTTCCGCCAATGGCAAACAAAGCCAAAGGTGAAGCTGTACGCCCAAGTAACTCTAGTGATTGATCAAGCATTGTAGGAAGATGAACATCTAAAAGAATGCATCCCATCCCAACAAAAATAGCGATAATGACAGGATTCTTGAGTAAATTTAAAAAAGTCTGTTTTAAAAGCGGTAAAAGATTTTGTTGTTGATGTAGACCAGCTTCGGCCAAAATCAGCATGAGCGCCACAATCAATAAATTTTCAATAATAAGTGTTAAAGAAATATAGATCGCAGCATGATTACCTATCAGCATGGTTAAAATAGCTGTTCCCATAAATCCAGTATTGGACATAGATGCGCCCATCGAAATAACGGCGCTGTGGGTTAAGCTATTTTTAAAATATTTTCGATAGAGAATAAAAGCCAAGAAAAATAAAATTAAGGACCCTCCGCCATAAGCAATAAAATAAGCTGGGTGCCAAATGTCTTGTAAATTTTTATTTGCCAATGAGTGAATTAAAAAAGCTGGTAAGGAGATTTTAATTACGAATGCGCTAAGGGCCCTGATCTGCTCAGGTGTTACCAATTTGATGAGGACACAAACATAGCCCATCAATAGCAATATCAAGATAGGTAAAATAACCTGAAAAACCACTGACCGTCCTCACTTAGCGAAAGAAAAATGGGCAAAGATGACTTTGCCCAATACAATTAAAAAGAGTTAAAAAGCTGTTTTAATCCATGAGGTTGGCAACGTAAATACTGAGGCGCAATTTTAACTTCTGCTCCTAAAGCGGCTGCTGCATGCCAAGGCCATCTTGGGTCATATAACATTGCACGAGCAAGACCAATGGCATCGGCTTGCTGGTTTTCCAAAATTTGTTCAGCGTGCTCTGGCTCAGTAATCAGCCCTACAGCAATGACCGGAATAGACACATGCTTTTTGACTTGTTCAGCAAAAGGAACTTGGTAACCTGCCCCAATCGTAATTGATTGATGCTCGTGCAAACCACCACTAGACACATGTACGTAGGTTGCACCCAACTGCTCTAAAGCTTTTGATAAACCCACTGTTGATTCAACATCCCAGTGCTCAATACTTTCTAACCAATCGGTCGCAGATAATCTAACACCCACAGGATAGCCTTCTGGTACAGCGAGTTTAATTGCCTGAAGAACTTCAAGGGTCATACGCATGCGGTTTTCTAAAGAACCGCCATATTCATCAGTTCGCTGATTCGCAATTGGCGATAAAAATTGATGTAGTAAGTAACCATGCGCAGCATGAACTTCAATTAATTCAAAGCCAGCCTCTACCGCACGTTTTGCAGCTGCTGCAAAGTCTTGTTGAACTTGTTTAATCTCAGCAATCGTTAAAGCATGAGGCGCTGCATCATGCACTGAAAAGGTACTTTCACTTGGTGCAACCGTTTGCCAACCATGAGGCTGATCTTTTGCAATCTGACCGTTACCTAACCACGGTTTTTCAGTAGATGCTTTACGTCCTGCATGTGCTAACTGAATTCCAAATGGCATCGGTGAAAGTGTATGAACCTTAGCTAACAACGTTTTAATTTTATCACGTTGTTGATCATTCCAAAGCCCAAGGTCAGCATAGCTAATCCGACCTTCAGGTTGTACAGCAGTCGCTTCTACAATACAAAGCCCAGCGCCAGATAATGCATAATTCGCCCATTGCTGTTCATGCCAATAGGTAATTTCACCATCATCTGTTGCCGAATATTGGCACATCGGAGCAATTACAATTCTATTGACCAGTTGTAGTGAACCAAAGTTAACCGTTTCAAATAATTTTGCCATTTTTAATTCCTAGAATTGCTTAATTACACGTAAACCTGCACTCCAGTTACGTCCATCCGCTGGTTCAAAGTAGCGTCCATTACCATCATTTACGATCACTGAACCTGCATAGTTTTTATCAAATAGGTTATCAACACGGGCAAAGCTATTCACTTTCCAGTCACCCATTACCCATGCATAACCCACATTAGCTGAGGTTACACTGTAGCTTGGCGCTGCGTCACTGTTGGTATCATTCACGTATACTTTATCCATATACTGTACATCTACACTGCCATATAGACCGTGCGATGGCTGCCAAGCTAAAGAAGCATAAGCTTGGTTTTTAGCAATTCCTGGAATGGCATTGCCTGATGGAATTTGAGCAATACTTCCTAAAGCTGGAATATCAGCATCAAAAGTTGCATCTAAATATGTATAGCTTGCAGTCGCTGTTAAATCTCGCCACAACTTTTTATTCCATGCAAACTCTACACCTTCACGCAAAGTTTTATCTGCATTGCGGAAGGTTGATCGGCCATTTGAGTTGCCGGCAGAAACAATGTCATCTTTGGTTTTAGTTTGAAAAACTGCCAAAGTAAAATCACCTAATTGGTTTTGTGATTTTAAGCCTGTTTCATAGGTATCACTTGTGGATGCGGTCAAATCAAAATTAAAACCGCTTTCTCCATCTCGACGATATGCCATTTCAGTAAAAGTTGGCGTTTCAAAACCTTTGGCATAACTCACATAGGCCATGAGTTCAGGTAAAATTTGCCAGCTTAAAGCAGCAGAAGGCAAAACTTTATCATAATCAGTCTTACCACTATCGTCGCCATTGCTTAAATAGCGATCTTCCGACTTATAATGAACATTGCTATAGCGTACGCCCGTATCTAAACGCCACGTTGGTAAGAACTGCCATGACGCTTGTAAATATGGGTCGATATTCCACAAAGTATTATCTTCATCACGGCGCAAATTACCTTTGACGCCATAATAAGGCTGACCGTTTACTAAATTAAAGTTTTCAAAACCTTTACGGTCTTCATCCATTGCATCGAGTGCAACACCAACGCTTACAGTGGTATTTGGAAGTAACTCTTTACCCGTCCAACGGAAATCGGCACCATAATAATTACGCTCAAAATCAATCACTCCACCCGCATGGTTCACATTTGCATCTTGTGTTGACTTAGGGATAGATTGATATTGAGTCACTTGGCGATTGCCTAAATATGCCATGGCATAGAGTTCATTTTTATCATTAACAGGCTTAGACCACGTCACACCCGTTTGAGTTTGTTCAATATCTTTACGGACATTAAATTGTTTTAAAAAAGGGACTTGTTGCTTTGGGTTCACATTCCACTGATCACGGGTCAAGCCCTGTGGATCATCTGCATGAATTTTTACATAGTTAGTTACCCAGTTGATTTTGCTACCATCATCAAGATTCCAACTGAGCTTTGCATTATTTAATACTTTTTCTGCACCACTATGCTCTCGGTAACCATCAGTGTCGAAGTATGATGAACTAATAACATAACTCGGTTCATTCGCACCCTTCGCCCCACCTTGTAGCACGAGTCCAGCTCGGCTTTTATCGTGGCTGCCTCCCGAATAGCTCAGCTCAATTGAATCTTTTCCTTGTCCTTCTTTAGTAGACGTTAAAATTGTCCCGCCAGATGAGTTTCCATATAGCGATGAAAAAGGTCCCGTTAGAACTTCAACATGATCCAAACTACTTAAATCGATATTAGACGTTTGACCCTGTCCATCTGGCATCGTAGCAGGAATACCGTCCACATACAGGCGAATGCCTCGAACACCAAAAGTTGAACGTGCACCAAAACCACGCATAGATAATTGTAAATCTTGTGCATAATTTTCACGATTGCGAAGCTGTAAACTCGGTATACCCTTTACAACTTCAGTTAAATTTACTTGTGAAGAAGTATCGACTTGAGGTGTATCTATTCGAAAAACCGAAGCTGGCGTCTGCAAATAAGTGGTATCGGTACGGGTTGCCTCAACATGTAAAGTCGGCAATACAGCAATGTCTTGAGCTGAGTCATCTGCCCAAACAAATGGGCTAGAAATACAGCCCATACTCATCAAAATACAGTAATGAAGTCGGTCTAAGCGTAATAAGGACATGCTTATTTCCTTTATTTATATTGTAGTTATCATAACAAAAAGCGGTGTCTTGTCTGGATATTGAATTCGATCTGCATTGTTGTAAATCTAGAACACTCTTCATCGATATCTAAAAATTGATTTCCAGATTAGAATTATCGACTCAAAGATGGATGGTCTTTCCAGCAATATCGTTCAGGCCAATGTTTTGCTTCTTCGGCATAATCAATTCCAATCCGTGGCGTCAACACTACTTCTGGCTGTATTGAAGCTGCCTCAATCCACAGTCCCGTTTCTTCACCTAAAGTCTGGCCTTTTAAAGTCCGATCAATCCCTAAATAGCGTGTCAATTTGCCGGGTCCAGCTAGAAGCTTATATTCTTTTTTTGTTGAAGCACTATTTAAAAATGCAGAACGAATCATGACCCCTTCAGGGATGCCTTCTGTCTGAGTAATGAGATTGAGCATTTCATACATGCCATAAATTAAGTAGACATAAATCGTACCGCCAGAGCGATACATTACATCTGTTCGTGCTGTGCGCTTGTCATTATAGCTGTGGCAAGCTTTATCACGAACACCCAAATAAGCTTCTGTTTCACTAATTGTGCAACGGATGACTTGACCATCAGGTTGTCGCTTACATAATACGCAGCCAATTAAGTCATAAGCCACTTCTGAGGTTTCACGTTGAAACCAGCTTAATGGTAAAATATCTGACATAGTATTCTCTGAAATATTACATACCACACGTTATACTTGATTAATCCAGTATATCTGTTAATTCTGTGAGTTGGCATGCCTGAGTTACCCGAAGTCGAAACAACCAAAACCAGTTTATTTCCTCTATTGAATCAAAAAGTTCTAAGTGTAGAAGTACGTAATCCGAGCTTACGTTGGCCTATCCCCGATGATGTTCAAAAACTCGTTGGGCAACGTCTCATTGGGTTAAATCGACGTTCAAAATATATTCTGGCAGAGTTTGAACTAGATCAAATGCTCTGGCATTTAGGAATGTCAGGAAGTTTTCGTCTTACCGAGCCAAATGACGAACTGAGAAAGCATGATCATCTGATTATTCAATTTGAAGATCAACAATTACGCTACCATGATCCTCGCCGTTTTGGCTGCATTCTTTGGCTTAACCCAGAAACTCAAGGCAAACTTATAGATACTTTAGGGCCTGAACCTTTAAGTAACGACTTTCATGCAGAATATCTAGCTTCCAAACTTAAAAACAAAGCTGTCGGCATAAAAATTGCAATTATGGATAACCATGTTGTAGTCGGAGTAGGCAATATCTATGCAACCGAAAGCTTGTTTAATGTGGGTATTCACCCAGCCCAGCCCGCTGTTGACTTAAGCATGCAACAAATTGAGAAACTGGTTGTCGAGATTAAACGTATTTTAAAGTCGGCAATTGAGTTAGGTGGCTCGACTTTACGAGACTACAGCAATGCCATGGGAGAAAATGGATATTTCCAGCAAACATTGCTTGCTTATGGTCGTGCTGGAGAAATGTGTGTTAACTGTGAAACCCCATTAGAAAACTTGAAACTTGGTCAACGTGCCAGCGTATTTTGCCCACAGTGCCAACCGCTTAAAAAGCTGAGAAAGCCTTAATTTTTTGGAGGAAGACAACATGCAAACAGCAATTGTCCGACATATTTTAGTCAAAGATAAAGACTTAGCCGAACAGCTAAAAAAGAAGCTACAAAGTGGTGCTGACTTTAGCAAACTTGCCAAGCAATACTCTACCTGTAATTCAGCAAAGCGTGGCGGTGAACTTGGTGAAGTCAAAAAAGGGCAATTAGTACCCGTTATTGACAAAGTTGTTTTTACAGCTGCCGAACGTGTACTACAAGGCCCAATCAAAAGCCAGTTTGGTTACCACCTTTTAGAAGTTAAATTCAGAATGGGCAGCTTACGCTGATTCCATTGTTTCAATTATGATTTTGAGAAGCTTGAGCCTGCGCATTCAGTTGATATGTCCAGGCTTTAGTATACTCACCTGATTCTAATTTTATATCTGCTATCACACGTTGATATTGAAAACCTTCAAAATCATCTAGCATCTGCCAGTTTTCAGCCAATTTTTCGGTGCTAAATAAATAGCCTTCCACCCAATCTGCTTGTGAATCTAACTCAAGCGCTTTTAAGCCTTTATCTGGTCCCCAGTCTAAAATATGAATCGCGCCACGCACACTAGCTTTTGTCCAGCTTCCACCGATCTGCTCTAAAATATGAGCATTTGCTTTATTTGGACATAATGTGCCATACACAAAAAGCTGATTCATTAATTTATATTCCTTTTAAAATGTATGTTGAACTTATCTATGATCTTACAATTTTATCAACACCTTTAGTCCAACATAAAATACTAAGTAATAAAAAACGGCACATTGAGTACCGTTTTTTAAATATAGTCAAAATATTATTAAGCTTGCTTTTTCAGCTCATCACGAATTTCACGCAATAATTGAATATCTTCTGGAGTTGCAGCTGGAGCTTCTGGCTCATTCTTATCACGGCGAAGTCTATTTAATAATTTCACCATTAGGAAAACTACCCAAGCCAAAATAATAAAGTTAATTAGAATGGTGAGGAAATTACCATAAGTTAAAACATTAACACCTGCTTTTTGCAAAGCATCTAAAGATTGCAAATTGTTAGGATTTGCTCCTAGAACAATGAATTTTTGCGAAAAATCGACACCACCGCCAGTCAGTACACTGATAAGTGGCATGATAATATCTTTTACTAAAGAGTCTACGATTTTACCAAAAGCACCACCAATAATGACACCAATAGCTAAATCCATCATATTGCCTTTAAGGGCAAATTCTTTAAATTCTTGAATAATACTCATCTAAACATCTCCAGATGTCGGGGGTAGAAATACATCATATTTTTCTTTTTCATTGGCATCTTATCCATTTAGATAGTACTCGCCATGATATTGATAATTTAATATTTTCATCAAAAAAAGAAAGCTAATTCACACTTTAACAACATATTCTCTTACAACAAAAATATGATTTTAAGCCACTTTAATTTGAAATATAACGATTAAAAAAACCGCTAAATTAATTTAGCGGTTTTTT
>NZ_JABVBF010000058.1 GCF_013344765.1 Acinetobacter lactucae | reverse complement strand
TAGGAAATATTTCTCAATTTATAAATACATATGGATATAAAGAATATGCAATTCAAAATATTGAGTTGTACCAAAATTTAGTCAAAAATATAGACAATAATTTAATCAATATTGTTGTGTGTTCATCAGGATTCATGACTTATCCAAATGAACTCACAACTAATTACCACCAAATAAAGAAACACATTGAAGATCATCATTTAACGTTTTTACTCTTACCTTCTTTCGAGTTAGAAATTTGTGTAAAGGAAATTGTAAATAGACAGTTACAACGCAAGTATTTAAACGACTCCGCCAAAAGTGAAGAGCGTAAAATTAGAAATCGTTTCCCTTTATATATAAATTTAAAATGTCAAAAAATATTAACTAACCAATCACCATCAAAAATAGCATTCAAGCTATATAAACAAATTTTTAAATAAGAACTCTATGTTAGAAACAGAACGTTTAATTTTACGACCATTCCTTGAAGAAAACCTACCTATTATGCTGGAGATGCTTCAAGACAAAGATTTTATGGCTTTTTCACCTCATGGTGCCTTATCCACTAAAGCCGCACAGATTCGATTTTTAGAAATTTTAGAGCACTATAAAAATCATAATTTTGGCAAAATGGCCATCGTCTCAAAACAGACTCATAAAATTATTGGTTATTGTGGTTTTGAAACTTGTGAGGTTGATGGCAAGACAGAGGCTGAGCTAGGTTTTAGGCTTATTAAAAGTGAACGAAATAAAGGCTATATTGTTGAAGCTTCACTAAAATTATTAGAAGACATGAAAAATCGAAACTTTAAGCATGTGATCGCTTTTTCAGAAAAAGATAATTTACCTGCCCACAATCTATTAAACAAACTTGGTTTTGAAAAAACAAACTCATCTAATTACATGAATATGGATGTTATCTTTTTTAGGAAAGAACTTTAAATTTTTAAAGCATTATTTCAAAGATATTTTGAGAGAGATAGTATCTAACCCTTTCTAAAAACCAGCCTATAAACGTCAATCATAAAACATAAGAATTCACACAAAATTCACGATGAGCTCTTTAATTTAAACTTATAAAGTTGGCTTGGATATCGACATGAAAATTATAACTACAGCCATAGGGCTGATTAGTTTAGTAGGTTTAACCGCATGTAAAAGTGTACCTAGTTACTCAGGTGACTATGGCAAAGCTGAACAAAAAATTAATGGAATAGCATTAAATGACCAACAGGCACTAGATATCGGCAATCGTTTTGTTGCCGCATTTAATACGCTTGGTACCCCTTCTTTTGTGAATAATGCCAGCAATCTTTACGCTGATCAGCTGTATATCAATGACACACTCTCGCAGTTCTCTCAAAAAAAAGATCTCATTAAGCATTTTGAAGGTATGAATGCCCGAGTGAGTAATGTCACTGTAAAACTCATTAGTGCAACTCATCACCAAGATACAGCCTACATTCATTGGTACATGACCTATGACTTTAAAATGTTAGGTCGCTCAAAAACCATGGCTTCTTATGGAATTAGTCAAATTAAGATTAATGACCAACAAAAAATTATTTTCCAGCAAGATTATTGGGATCCAGCGAATGGCCTCTACCGTTCTTTACCAATATTTGGAGGAGTATATAAATGGGTATTGCCGTTCAAAAAAGTCGAATCTTAATATTTCTGGGAATCTTAATCGTATCTCAAGCGAACGCGGCTGAACTGAAAAAATGCAGTTCAGCGCCTTTAATGGTCACGAGTAAGAAGGTAGGAAATGTCAGTTACTTTGCTGAAGATTGTCAGAAAAATTGGCAAACTCAAAGCATCAAAATGGACTTTAGCTATGACCGAGATATTCCCGAGTGGGCATTTAAACGCGCAGCAAGCCATTTTTTAAAGAAAAATGTTAGCGGCTTTGATGCTAAATCTCCGCTGAATCATATTAATGAACTATATAGGCCAATTAAGAGTGGCGATTTATATAGTCTCTCCTATGAATATGAAAATCAAAAACTAGAACTAAAATTAAACCAGAAGTTACTCGGTTCTTTAAACAATCCGAATGCAAATCAATATTTTAAAATCTGGTTTGGTCAAGAACCTTTTAATGCTAAATTAAAACAACAACTATTAAATTAATGGCTTAATAAAATCTCATGGGTAATCACTTTATCCTCATGGTTGAGGACCATTTTGAACTCGCAGCAACGGTCTGCGAATTTCTTGAAGTGCATGGTTATGTCGTCGATCATGCACGTAATTTAGATGCTGCTCGAACTTTTCTCAAATCTCAGCATTATCATCTTTTGCTGCTCGACATAAATTTGCCCGATGGCTCGGGTTATGACCTATGCAACTGGCTACGCACCGAACAAGGCATTGATATTCCCGTCCTTATGCTGACAGCAAGAGACACTTTAGATGACAAACTTAAAGGCTTTACTGCTGGAACAGATGATTATTTGGTAAAACCTTTTGACTTTAATGAATTAGTCATGCGGATTCGTGCCTTAATAAAAAGAGCTGCTGGTGAGGTCACTCATCATAAAATTCAGATTCATGACTTAATTCTTGATAGTGCAACTCAAACCGTGGTTCGTGCCGGCAATAATATCGAGTTACCCCCTATTCAATTTAAACTGTTAAAAATTTTGATGCGCCAGTCTCCTAAAGTGGTAACTAAGCAAGAACTCATGATGGAGCTATGGGGAGACGAAGAACCTGAAAGTGATGCGTTACGCAGTCATATCTACAACCTAAGAAAAATGGTGGATAAACCTTTTGACCCAAAGCTATTACACACAGTGGCAGGTGTCGGTTTAAAAATTTCTTTAGAAAATTCTGATAACTAACTCAAATAAACCACAACAATTAAGCCAGTGGATAGCTCCAAATTCAGTTCAGGATGAGTGGTTAAATAATATTGTCGATCAAACAACTCCACTCTCCACCCTAATTGTTTGCACAGTTTTTGTACTAATTGCAAACCAATTCCATGACCTTTTGCTTTTAAAGAGAGTTGCGAGTCGCTGAGCTCTTGTACCTTCACATCATTAGGTAAAGAAATTCCAATTCCATTATCTGCAATAATTAGGCTATTTTTTTGTTGAATAATGTCAATTTGTGATCCTTGAGAATAGTTCAATGCATTACGTAAAATATTACCTAGAACCATTTTGGTCATAGAGGGATATAACCAACGTGGCTGTTCGGCTGAGTCTGGGTGAATATGAATATGTATTCCTTTACTGACACTTACTGCTTCTAAACTTTCAACTAGATCCTTTACCGTTTTAGATAATAAATTTTTCTCAGACGGCAAATTTTTTACAGTATTACGTGCAATCGCAAGTAATGTATCGACAAGCAACTGCATATCTTCGATTGTGTTATGAAGGCGAACTAAAGATTTATCATCTCCATACTTCGCCTGACAAAGTTGCACATTACCTTTTAAAATGGTGAGCGGAGTGCGCAACTCATGGCTCACATCTCCGGTAAACTCTCTTTCGCGTCGAATAAAATCACTTAAAACCTGATGATATTTTTCCAACGCTTGTTTGAGATATTCGGCTTCCATGTTGCCATTGGTATTAATATCTTTAAATGGAGATGCTTGAGTGTCTTGATGTGCCCAGTCAATATTTTCTAAAGCATTTGCCAAACGTGTAATTGGGGAAAAATAGCGTCTTGCTCTTCGGTTTGACCACCACAAAAAGCTATATAAAACCGACAAGCTGAACATCAGCGGTGCAAGGCCAAATAACCAGATCAGCTTGTTGACATTGCTTTCGCCAAATACCAACAAAACATGCTGACCATTACGTTCACCGTATACCGTCATCCGCTCTTTACCATCAACAAATATTCGGTGCACGCCACTTTCTAAACGCATGCCGCGAAAAGGTTGAGGCGCAACCTGTGTATTCCATCGATATCCATATAAATTTTTGGTATCTGGTAAATCTGCATCAGGGTTACGGTCTATGCGTGACCAGTAATGTTCCATTTCCTGCTCTAAAGCAGTTTTAAGTAAAGAGCCTTTAATGACCCAAGCACTACAAGCCAACCCGACCACGATCGATAGTGCAATCAGACCAATCTGCAACCAATAATATCGATTGAACATTTTGGCTAATGGATGACTCGCTTTGCCATCATGTCGAGTTTTTATCATATCTTTATCGCCGGGATAGGCTATAGAAATTACTATAATCTCTTTTTAAATAAAAAGTGACCAATGACCCATTCTTGACCTTGCTCAAAACCAAATAACTCAGCACAAGCCATGAAGAAAATACGCCAGCGTTGCCACCAAATATTGGCATCTTTTCCATAGATTTTTTTAAACAGCGGCTTCAATTCAACTTCTCGATTATCCATATTGTCAAGCCAAGCATTTGCGGTTCTCATATAGTTCTCACCCGACCACTGCCACTGCTGAGCCAATTCTAAATGCTCTTGAAAATGCAAAAAAGTTGACGTCGAAGGCATTAAACCGCCAGTAAAGAAATACTTGGACATCCAATCATAATCTGATTTTACTTCAAAAGGATAATGTAAAAAGCGATGGCAAAAAATATGACACCAAAGTAGCCCATCTGCCTTCAACCATCCCTGAATTTTCTCAAAAAGACGTTGATAGTTACGAACGTGTTCAAACATTTCAACCGATACAACCCGATCAAACTGAGCTTGGTCTAATTCGAGCACATTCACATCACAGGTGAGCACTTCAAGATTCGTTAAACCCTTCAACTTTGCTTGCCCAAGAATATGCTTTTTTTGCGTTGCAGAATTTGAAACAGCTGTAATCTGTGAGCGCGGATAGTTTTCTGCCATCCACAAAGTTAAAGAACCCCATCCACAGCCTAGCTCTAAAATTTGTTGACCGCTTTTAAGTTGTGCTCTTTCACAATAAAGCTGAAGTGCAAGCTCTTCTGCCTGATCTAAAGTAGTTGTTTTAGTCGGAAAATAACATGCACTATATTTGAGTCTTTTTCCAAGCACCGCCTGAAAAAACTCGGTCGGCAATTCATAGTGCTGCTCGTTTGCCTTATCCGTTTCAACGGCAATTTCGCTCTTCTTCAGCATATTCAGCACATCCATGTAGCGCTGCGCCCCTTGTTCAGGGTCATAACGGCCTTCTTGGATTAAGCGCTTTTTACTTAAAGCACGAATTGCAGCTCGAATTGCATGATCTGGAATCACACCACTTTCAACAATTTTCAAAGACTGATGAACAATAAAATCCATATGCGCACCTATTTTTTGGGTTTTCGCGGAATAAACATTGATGTTTTTTGTTGATAATCAAGATAATTTTGACCGCGACTTTTAATTGCTTGTTTTTCACTAAATGGAATACCCGTGACGTAATATAAAAACAGCCACATCAGTAACGGATAAATCCACAATACATATTGGCCTGCCGCTAAACCAATGAGTGGATAGGCAAACCAGTGTAACCATTCAAAAAAATAATTTGGGTGACGTGAATAACGCCATAAACCCTGATCCATCGTTTTGCCACGATGATCTGGATTTAATTTAAATCGATATAACTGCTGATCAGCGATCTGCTCTCCAATAAAGGCAATCGCCATGATGACGGCCGCAATCACTAAAGTGACTTTATATCCACTACTCCATTCAGTTGCCTCTACATTGAGTAGCGTCCACATCGGCAAAAAGAATAAAAGCACTAAAAGTGTTTGAAAGATAAAAAAGAATAAAAAGCCAATATGCTGAAACTTACCCATCGCCTTACGCATGTTCGCGTAACGGCCATCTTCTTTTTGTTCAGATTGATAACGTCTTAACAGATGCCAAAATAATCTTAAAAACCATAAGCCGCTAAAAATACCAATAAAAAGTCGTACTTCAACTGGGGCAACTGAAATGAGTAAAGAAGACACAATAATGTTTACTGCCAGACAAAAACTCCATGCAGCATCTACTATTCCAGCTCGGCCATTTGCTGTGGCAAGTAGCCAGCTCAGCAACATGATCATTAAATCTAGAATCAGTAAATTCCAAAACATGAGCAGTCTCCTTACTTGAGCTGTTTGATTTAGTAACTGGTACTTTCAAACAACAAGTGAACATTGCTTATCACGCCTTCTTTAAAACCGCCTTCGCAATAACATAAATAGAAATCCCACATGCGGATGAAGTTTTCATCAAAACCGAGAGCCAATACTTCTTCTCGTGCTGCTAAAAAACGCGCTCGCCAGTGATGAAGTGTTTGTGCATAACTTAAACCAATGTCATTTAACTGCTTTAGCCTTAAACCACTTTCAGAAGCAGTTTGAGTTAATACACTTATGCTAGGAATGAAGCTACCGGGGAAAATATAGCGCTTAATATAATCAACTGTATTTAATGCTTTTTTATACCGGAAATCTTCAATAGTAATGGCTTGAATAAATGCCAAACCTTTCGGTTTTAAGAGGGCTTTGCATTGATCAAAATATGTCGACAAATATTGAGCACCAACGGCCTCAACCATTTCAATTGAAACAAGCTTGTCGAACTTTCCTTCAAGTAAGCGGTAGTCTTTGAGTTGCACATCAATTCGATGTGCTAAGCCTGCGTCATTTACACGAGTAATGGCTTCATCATATTGAGCTTGTGAAATGGTAATGGTGGTTACTCTACAGCCATAATGTTGAGCTGCATAAATTGCAAAACCACCCCACCCACTTCCAATTTCAACCAAATGATCTAGCGGTTTTAAATCTAACTTTTTACAGATGATCTCTTTTTTTAAATCAGATGCTTCTTCGAGGGTCATGTTTTCATTTTCAAAAACGGCGCTCGAATACATTAAAGACGGATCTAAAAATAATTTAAAAAAGTCGTTACTTAAGTCATAGTGCTCAGCAATATTTTTACGGCTACCACTTATAGAGTTCTTTCGATTTTGATACCAAGCTTTAAGAAAAAATTGGCTCGCTTGAGCAATTACATTCTGGTTGATTTGATCCAATACAGCTCGGTTACGCGCCAAGATCTGAATCAACTCTACAAGTTGCTCACTGCTCCAGTCACCACGGATATAGCCTTCCGCTGCTCCCAAAACACCATTTTTTAAAATGAGATCCATCAGCAAAGGATTGTGAACTTCAATCACAGCATGTAAGTCTGAAACTTCACCGACCGTCCCATTCCACGCGCCCTGAAAAGTGATCTGTCCATGACGTAGTTTGAGAAGACTCTTGAGCAGTAACGGTAGTGAGTCATCTTCACCATACAGAAATGTTTTTATCATGTCTTATCTACCTTGATCTTTTTAGGATGACGATAAAATGGAACTTTTTTTCGCCACAACTTAAATGCCTCTAAATATATTGAAAACAACATTTTAAAAGGCGCTAGGCTGTTCATAAGAGCATATCGATATTGCTGTGAAGGAAATGTGATGGGCTCAAGCTCAAAACGCATAGTCGCGTCAAAGACTTGTTTTTGCTCTTCAAAGAGCTGGATGTGAATGACATTTTGCTGATCTGAAAAACTAAATCGCCAACGGTAAGTCAACTGCATGGGCATAAATGGCGAAACATGAAATGATTTTTCAAAGTTAAAATCGAAACTTTGATAGTCACCCACCTGTCCTTGTTGTTTTATACAGTCGTGTATATAGACTTTGCGTTCATTCCACGGGGTATTAGTGATTTCACTGACAATAAATACAGGTTTTCCAGTTTTATTTAAAACAAAATAAAATACGACCGAATTAAACCTAAAACCCAAACAACGAGGTAAAGCCAAGACTCTGATTTGCCAGTCTGGCCGAAGATGTGAGTTGTTATTTTGCAGTATCGCTTTCTCGACTCGATCCCTGATAGAACCGCGATACATATTTAAAAAATCTTCTTCAGATAGTTTTAATACATTCCACTGATCCGTCGACCAAAGAGAGCAATCTTTTGTAATATCATCTAATTGATCTGGATCGAACCATAAGTAATTTAAGGTCGATGTGAATTGATGCTGTTTGGGGCTATAGCGTCGGTGACGAATAAGTGTAGGAGCTATAGCAAGTTTATTTAATAACATTTGAAAAGCTCCTTACCTATTTCTATAAGTGTAAAATTTGCTCTACAACACGTGCTGCACTGCGGGCACCATCCTCATGGAAACCCCAGCCCCAATACGCTCCACAAAATGAAGTTCTGTTTTGTCCGTTAATTTCTTGCCAACGAGATTGAGCTTGAATCGCTTTTGCATCAAACACAGGATGACGATATTTACGCTCAACCAAGATGTCTTCAACTTTAATTTTCATATTTGGATTTAACGTAGAAAAAATCTGAGTAGCGCAGGATAAATTCTGCAGATTATTCATCCAGTAGGTGAAACCATAATGTATGTCGGACTCATCGTTTTGAACTTGATAAGTTGGTGTTACATGTACATGCCAGCTTGCCCATTGCAAACGACTTTTAGGCATAATTGAAAGATCACGATGGACGACCATTCGATTATCTTGATAACCAAATTGGCTTAATATTTCTTGTTCAAGCTCTGACGCATCTTTAATTAAACTTAGGCTATCGTCAGCGTGGCTTGCAAAAATCACCCAGTCATATTGGGCTTGCCCTTCAATAGTTTCGATCAAAACTGTTTCTGGTGAACGACTCACAGCTTTTACTTCAGCAAATTTCCACTCAATGGATGGGCAATTCTTTTGAATAGCTCGAATATAGCTTGCTGAACCATGTTTAACCGTTTGCCATTGCGGCCGCTCTTTTAGCTGTAACATGCGGTGATGTTGAAAAAAGCTCACTACAAATCGATATGGAATTTTGCTTACCTGCTCAACCGGAGCAGACCATAAGGCACCGCACATCGGATAAAGATGCTCATAACGGAACTCATGACTATATTTATGGAGGTCTAAATAGTCTTCAATAGATAAATTAGGATCAATATCTGTAACATCTATATCTTTATTATCATCATAAAAACGCAGCAAATCTGAGAGCATTTGCAGGAATTTACGGTTTAAAAAGTTCTGCGGACGGGCAAAGAGCGACCATTTTTTTGAAGGATTGTATTGAAGTCCACTGACCAGATTATTCACCGAAAAACTCATATCGCTGCTTTGAGTTTCTACGCCTAATTTTTTAAGCATGGCAGTAAATAACGGATAGTTGTACTCGTTAAACACGATAAAACCACTATCTACCGCGACTTTAGCATCTTCTATCTCTAGCTCGTGAGTGTCAGTATGACCACCAAAATAGTTATTTTTTTCATACACAGTGACTTGATGTTGTCCTGACAATCTCCAAGCTGCGTAAAGTCCAGATATACCTGAACCAATAATGGCAATTTTCATAACACTTCACCGTTTTCAATTTTCTCTATCGATAAGTCTTTAATCTTTTTATATTGATAGACCTTGTCTGGTACGGGCTTTAGCCCCCACACCAAACCAAATAAAGACATCAGTTTGAGCACATAAAAGGTGATATCAATCTGCCACCAATAAAAACCTTGACGCACACTGCCAGCGTAAAAGTGATGGTTGTTGTGCCATCCCTCACCCAAGGTAATTAAAGAAAGAAGGAAGTTATTACGACTGTCATCTGGGGTATTAAACTCACGTGTGCCATAACGATGAGCGAGTGAATTAATACACAAGGTTGCATGTGTTAATAGAACAGTGGAAATCACAAATCCCCACACTAAAAGCTGTAAACCATTGGTACCCAACTCAGGGAAATGTTGTGCAAGCCACGAACCTAAACCATAAATTGCTAAGGCCGTCAAAATCACAATAGGCAAACTAAATCGATCTAACCAAATCAGCTCTGGATATTTCAACCAGTCTTTAATGACTTTTTTTCGAGTAGCAAAATTTTGCTCATTTAAAAACCAGCCTACATGCGAATACCAAAAGCCTGCTTTCGCTGAATGCGGGTCCTGATCGGTGTCGGTAAAATGATGGTGATAACGGTGATGTGCTGCCCACCATAACGGTCCACGCTGTGCACTCATCGTTCCGATCAGTATAAAAATGAATTGAACAATACGTGATGTCTGAAAAGTTTTATGCGAAAGATAGCGGTGGAAAAAAGCGGTAATTGCAAACATGCGAATAAAATAAAAACCAAGCATGAAGATCACCGCAAACCAAGATACGCCCACCCAAAACGCAGCTAAACAAGCGATATGCAATAAAATAAAAGGAATAATTCTTAACCATTGAATGTTCTTTTCAATGACATATTCGCTAGAAGTACCCACTTGCGCATTTTCTGAATCTGACCAGCTATCGATCCAGCGCAGAAAAAATTTAGACATTGATTCTTCCTGATCTAAAGCATTTCTTTTGGTTCTAATTTAGAAAATGCGCAATGAATTTTATGTGAAGTTCACTCGGTTACGAGATAAATATAAGCATCTACGCAACCAGCATTTCACTATTTAGACTGTGTTGTCTTAACGAGTTTAGAAACGTCGTAGCCATAGCTTTTTGCGGTTTGCAGATAAGACTGATATGTCGCCTCATCAATTTGAGGACTACGAGAAAGAATCCATAAATATTTCTGGCTTGGGCCACCCACTAAAGCAACCTGATAATCTTGGTCAACTCTTAAAACCCAGTAATCGCCTTTTGTAAAAGGAATCCATCTTAGGCCAGAAGGTAAAAAGCTCACCTTCAATTTACTGTTACCTTCATTTTGTGGATAAGCCACACCTTCAGATGAGATCATTTCGCCTTTTTTAGTCGTACAACTATTTAAAACACCAACTGTTTTGTCCGCGTTAATAGAATAGTTTGCAGTTGTATTGGCTACACAATTACGCTGAAAAAACATCGGTAAATGCGCAATTTCATACCACTTACCCGCATATTTATTAATATCAATAGAATCAACAGCCACAGGTTTAGTATTGGTGTCTGCAAAGGTGCTCAAAGGAAGCGTTAAGCTCACCGCTGCAAGGCTACTGCTGATGATGAGTGACTTAAATAATAATTTCATGATGACCCTCTTCTGTTTGTTTCATATGTTTAAACATAAGTCAGAGGGCTGTGAACAAAGTGTGAATTTTAAAAATTAAAGAACATTAATAAAGATTTAATTGTATTCCTTTGGCGTATCTGCAACTGGAAAATCAAGCTCAAAGCACACCCCCTCGACGGTGTTATAAACTCGATAGCGGCCATGATGTAGATCCATAATTGAAGCAACAATCGACAAACCTAATCCACCTGTTTGATTCTCATCACTTCGACTTGAATGGCATTGGTAGAATCTTTCAAAAAGATGCTCAAGTTGATGTTCAGCAATTGAAATACCACCCGTTACCACAGTTAGGCTGACCGATTGCCTATGTTCAATCATCTTATGTTTTGTTGCGATATAAATAGTTCGCTTGTTACCACCGTGAACCAACGCATTTAAAATAAGGTTATAAACGGCTCTTTGAAAAAGCTCAGGATCTGCAAATAAGGTTTGAGCTTCTAAGTTAAAACTAAAATGACAGTCTTGTTCCTCGGCCTGATATTCAAAAATCTGGTGTAGCCTATCCATAACATCTTGGAGATTTATTTCTTGTTTGTTTACAAGAACCATTTTCTGATCGGCTCTTGCCAAGAAAAGCATGCTATCAATCATGCGTTTTAATCTGTGGTAATCGTCTAAATGAGAAACCAATAAATCTTCATATTGCTCAACCGAACGTTCGCCAGTTAAAGTAATCTCGGTTTGCCCAATCAGATTATTTAAAGGTGTGCGGAACTCATGTGCGATATCTTCAGAAAAACGGTTGAGCTGGGTATAGCCCTTTTCAATACGCTCAAGCATGTGATTTATATCTTTTGAAAGTAGCTCAACTTCTAAAGGTGAATTTGAGAGGTTTAATCGTTTCTGTAGCTGATTTACGTTAATAGAATGAGTTTGTTTGCGAAGCTGTTGTAGCGACCTTAAACCAAGATGACAAGCTAAAATACAAAGCACAAAGATTGCAAGCACGCCCCCGACCACATACATCAATAGACTTTCTTGAAAAGGTAAAAGAATATTGATGCGTTCCGACCATTGTTTACCTGCAATGAGCAGATAAGGCTCGTCATTAATTTTTATGGTTTTCCAAGCAATTCGTGTTGGATATGAGTTGTTGGTTAAATCTTGAAACTGAAGACTGTTGCGCTGTGCAAGCTCAGGTAACTGAATGTGGAGCGGATTGATATTAATTAAAGTTTTGTCTTTATGGATGAGTAGAAACAAGTTGTCTTGGTTGCCCAGCATATTTTGATACAGCTTGGGCCGCGCAATGATTTGCTCTACATTTTCGCTATCTTGTAGCAAAATTTCCAAACGGTTAATTCTGTCTGCTAAAGCTTTATCTTGTTGCTTTAATAAAATTTGGTTAATACCTAAATAGGTCATAAAACCGACGGAACATAAAATTAAGGCAGAACAGAGCGTGACCAGTAATGTAATACGGACTTCAAGAGAACGCAGAAATTTAAAGTTCATAAGCTAACCGAAATTTTATAGCCCAAGCCACGGATGGTATGAATGAGTTTTAATTCATATCCTTCATCAATTTTGCTTCGTAAACGGCGTACTGCCACATCAATAAAATTAGTATCGGTATCAAAGTTAATATTCCACACTTCGGAACCAATTTGCCTGCGCGTCACGATTTGCTCTTTATTGATCAATAGATAGCGCAATAAATTAAATTCGGTTTTGCTCAGCTCAATTAAGTTGCCATTACGCCATACTTTATGTCCGACCAAATCCATTTTTAAATCACTGATAGACAGCTCGTTTTCTTGTAGATACTGCTGTCTTCTTAATAGGCTTTTAATACGTGCTAACAATTCAATATAAGAAAATGGTTTAGCCAAGTAATCATCTGCACCTAACTCCAACCCTTTGACTCTATCTATCACCTGATCTTTTGCGGTTAAGAAAATCACCGGGATTTTTGAAAACTGGCGTAGGACCTGTAATACGCTCCAGCCGTCTATGTCCGGCAACATGACATCAAGAATAAGCAAATCATATTGATCTCTCTTTAGCATTTCCAAACCTTGCAGCCCTAAGTGAACGCACTCCGCTTGATATCCAGACTCTTTTAATCCTTTAACCAAATAAGTGGCGATCTTGATCTCGTCTTCAATAATAAGGATACGCATTTTGTAGAGACTCATTTGAAAGATGACAACTTTGTAATGTGATTGTCACGCTTGAAGTTAAGCAATTTGTTTAAGATTTTCAAAGCGACATAGAGGCAATCATTATGAAAAAATTGAACTGGCTGATGTTAACAGTCGTGCTATTCGGTAATAGTACTTTTGCACAGCCCCCTGCTTTGAATCAAGTTTATTCGTTAGATCTAAAAACTGCCCATCTGTTAGCCTACAGTGCGAAAGAGGCATGTAAAAAAATAAATCAAAACATTGCGGTCGTTGTTGTAGATCGCGGCGGTAATCTATTAACTGCCGAACGGCATGAGTTGGTGGGCCCGCATAACTTAATGGCTGCCGAGAAAAAAGCATATACCGCGTTATCTACCAAAACATCGACCTTAGTTTTAAGCCAAAACAGTAACCAAAACCCCGATGCAAAAAATTTAACCACCGTAGCGAATTTACTTTTGTTAGGCGGCGGCGTACCTGTTCGTTTTGAGAACCAAGTGATCGGCGCGATTGGAGTTGCGGGTGCTGGCGGCGCACAAAATGACAATCAATGTGCAAGCAAAGCCATTGAAACTGTTTTTAATTCATAAGGAGTTCACCATGACTAAATCATTTATTACTTTATCTTCGTTATTTATTGCTTCGGCTACGTTTGCTCAAACTAATCCGCTAAGTGTGCATGTGTTAAATCTAGAAACGGGTTTGCCATCTTCTCAAGTTGAAGTTGTTTTAGAAAAAAACACCAATAACCAGTGGGTGAAACTCAACCAGCAAGTGACTGATTCAAATGGTCGTATCACTGCGCTCTATCCAGAAAATAAAAAATTAGAGCAAGGGGTTTATAAAGTTACTTTTAAAACTGAAGACTGGTTTAAAAAGAACAAACAACAAACTTTTTTTGCCGAAGTACCTGTAATTTTTAAAGTAGATGGAAGCGTAAACCACTACCATATTCCTTTACTACTTAGCCCTTACGGTTATTCAACCTATCGCGGCAACTAAAATAGAAAACCCCTTTATCTGTTGTGCACAAATAAAGGGGTTCATTAAAAACAATGGGTTTTACGAACAAACCCCATTGCTAATAACCGATTTTTTGTTTGAATCCAGCGCCACAATTGAAGCAGAAACCGTATTAATAATTTGAGTCATCGCCTCACTTGAAGCATTCACAATCGCATCCATCTTTTTAGCTTTTTGATCAATCGGCTGTTTAAACGCAATTCGACAATTTAACTGAGATCCTGCATTCGTAATGACTTTTGCATTATTTGATTCTAATTGAGTCGGCGGTATTTGACGCTTCACCACCCAAGACACTGCAATATTGATATAACTCTTATCTACAATATCAAAATGAGAAAAGTCTGTAGAAACCCGATATAAAGGCTGATTGTTTCCAGCAAGTCCACTGCTATAACTGTCAATTGCACCCAATTTTTGCTGTAAACCCGCCGACAAGGTATCGCGTAATTGCGTGCCCATAGTTGAAGTCCAGCGTTCGTTATTTAAAACCGTAGACTTACCACTACTGTCTTGGAGCACCAGAGGTGCACGGTCCAATCGGTCTGGAATCCCAACTGGTAATACCTCAATCACCTGCACAGTTGATTTTATAGCCGCAGTAATTTTAGGGGACATGGTGTAATAGTTTGGCGTTGGCGAACTCGAACATGCCGTCATGGCAACTGCCGTTAAAAACAGGCCGCTCCCAACCAGCCATTTGACTGCTTGGGAATGTTGAAAAGATAGAGTATTTTTATTTTTCATCATCGGTCTCTGGTGTCTTACCACGAATAATTGATTCAGGATGTTGTTCAATATAGTCTGCCATTAACTGTAATGAAGCTGCCGCACGTGTCATTTGCTGTAAAGCTTTGCGTACGTCTTGTTGTAACGGCGCATCACTCGACAAAATAGACTCAGATGATCTTACGGTTTTACGAACATCGTCTAAGGTTGCTTGTAAACCAGGTGCAACTTTTCCATCCAACTGCTTAACCAGTTTGTCGGTAGACTCAATGGCTGTGTTCATATTGTTGAGCGTTTTACGTACATCTTGCCCAATCTCAACCAACGGGAATTTCGTTAACTTGTCAGCAATCTGAGAAACTTGTGCTTGTAAGCCACTGAGTTCAGTTGGTGTCGTTGGAATCACCACACGGTCATCACTCAAAATTTGTAATTTGGCTGGTTTAGCTTTAGGGAACTTATCTAGGGCAATGTAGTTTTGACCCGTGAGTAGATTGCCTGTTCTCATTTGAGCACGCCATCCGTGTTCAACAAAGTCTTTGAAGATTTCACTATTCGGATTAAGTGCCAAACCTTTTTCAACGCGTGAAGGATAAAAGACCGCATCAACACGCATACGCATCTGCTTATAGTTGTCAGTAAACTCGGCATTAATCGCTTTAACATTACCAACCTCAATGCCCATGAAGTCAATTGGCGCACCTACAGATAGTCCACGTAATGAATGATCAAAGTACATAATCACACCACGAGGTTGTCCATCCGGATCTTTCAATGCATCAGATTTAGAATCCCAAAGATTAAAGCGGCTATGATTTGCTGCTGTGGTCGCATGTGAGTTTTCAGGGTATCCAAAAGCAATACCACCCGCAACAATACTTGCAAGCGACTGGGTATCTAAATTAAAGCCAGAAGCATTTAAGGTCACATCAATCCCACTTGCCTGCCAGAAACGTGCATCGGTGGTCACAAACTTGTCATACGGTGCGCGAATAAAGGTTTGCAGTTCTACAGTTTTACCATCATCGGACAATTTATAGGCTGTAATTTGTCCCACATTAATTCGACGATAATAAATTGGAGAACCGACATCTAAAGACCCCAAATCATCTGCATTTAAGAAAAATTCTTTACCCGGTACATCAGAAGTAATCACTGGCGGTGTCTCCAAGCCAGTAAATTCGAGTTTTTTCTCTTCCGACTTACCACCGTCCACTTCAATATATGAACCTGACAATAAAGTGTCTATTCCTGAAACCCCACTGGTTCCAATACGTGGTCGTACTACCCAAAATCGTGAATCTTTTGCTGCAAAGTTACTCGCATCTTTACGCAAATCAATTCTGGCAATCACGTGTGAGCGGTCTTCTGAAAGATCAATCTGGCGTACTACGCCAATATCCACCTGTTTATAACGGACCGTTGTTTTACCAGCGACCAGTCCCTCAGCCGTCCTAAAAGAGACATCGATTGTAGGGCCGTGAGACAAGAGCGCTTTTACAGCTAATGAAAGCGCAATTAAAAGGGCGATCAATGGAATGAGCCAAATTAAAAGAGGCTTCCACCGACTTTTCTTTTCTTGGGGTTCTGGTAAATCATTCATGCTATCCAGTTCAACATCGGTATCACGACGATCTGAGTTACCAGGGGTTATTTCATTTTCAGACATACTCATTGTTCTTTTATTGACTGGGATTAATGGAATCATTATTCAACGGCGGATGTTCTGCCTGAATAATCTTTGGTTTTTTTGAAGCAAAAGACGAAGGTTTGTTTGTATTTTGAGATGCGTAGAAGTTATCCCAAATAAGTCGCGGGTCAAAACTTAAGGATGCAAACATGGTTAACACCACAACCGCGCCAAAAGCAATCGAACCTGGCCCTGCTAAAATAGTAGCAAGCGATTGAATCTGGATGAGTGCTGTTAAAAGTGCTACCACAAAAACATCGATCATTGACCAACGACCAATAAACTCGACAACTCGATATAATTTAACGCACTGCTCAGGTAAAAATTTCCAAGCTGACGATTGTTGAAGATATACAGCTACCAATAAAAAATACAAAATCAGTAACTTCAACATGGGAATAAAAATACTGGCCATAAAAATGACCACGGACACCAGATAGTCTCCGCTTTTCCAAAAGTAAATCACACCACTCATGATAGTATCTTGCTGACTACCCAAAAGTGAGTCGGTCACCGTCATTGGAAGTACATTGGCTGGAATATAAAGAATGGTCGCAGCCACCACTAAGGCAAAAGTTCGGTTTAAACTCGCTGGCTTACGTGCATGCAAGACGCTATTACACCGAATACAACGTAAAACTTGATGGCTTTGGTTAAGTCGCCTTTTTTCACTATGTGCAGAATTTACGACACCACAGCAGTGACACACAATTAATGAAAGATCTTTGGCTCTCGGATATTGCTTAAGCACCGAACCTTGCTGTGCGCTTTGTATTTGGGTCACATTTTTTATCGTTTTCATGGCAGTGACCTATCAATTTCGTTCCATATATCACTCACCTTTATGGAAGTAATATAAACCAACAATACACTCAAGATCGCAAATGCCCATAGCGCAATCTCGGGAATCACCAACACCATTCCGATTAACTTCACAAGCGTGACCAAAATCCCAATTAAGAACACCTCAACCATTCCCCACACTCTCATAAAATAAAGTGTGCGTAAGGCAAACACTAAAAATGCGGGTCTTCTCTTCAATATGCTTACTGTACCTAGTACATAGGAAAGTAATAAAAGATAAGTAAGCGGCACAACAAAGGTGGTGATTAAAATAAGGATGCCAACGAAAGCCCGATCATAATGAAACATCACCCAGACCGCACCAAGTAAAGTGGTTTCAGATGTATTTCCCTGTAATTCAATTTTTACAATGGGAAAGCTATTGGCAAGAATAAATACAATTAGGGCTGTTAGGATTAAAGCCAACAAGGTCGAAAAAGGTTTGGTGTGCCGATAGAGTTCAGCACCGCAGCATACGCAATAAGCTCTTTTTCCATAAGCAAGCGGGGTTCTACGATAGACTGTATCGCACTCCTCACAACCTGCTAATTCTTTAAGCCGCATAGTCATACTCTGAAATTTATAGTTTTTACTTAGTCAGAACTGCCTGCTACAACGCTTGCATAAAATTCTACTTCTAAGCAATGTGCCAAACTAATCTCATTTCTTCAAGAGAAAATTGAATAACGACTCTATGGTTTACTTGATTAAATTATAGAAATAACAGAAAAGAACAAAAGCTTTTAGTGGTTTCTTAAAGTTCTCAACATCATTTGTATAT
>NZ_JABVBF010000057.1 GCF_013344765.1 Acinetobacter lactucae | reverse complement strand
AATGGAGCACTTCATCTAAAGAGCTCCAGAATATCCGATTTTTTAAGGAAAAATTATGAAGCCATTTTTAAGGCCTGTTCCAACCCTCTTTGCTTAATGTTAGCTCCCATCCCAAACCACGCTGAATTCAAACGATGATCACGACTCATTGCACGACGTTCATGATCAACAAATTCTGTAATACTACAAAGCAAACCATAAGCCGTATCTTTAGCAGAACTTAACTCTGCACCTCGTCCCTGTCCATTGAACATTTCCATAGCCTTCGCCATCGCTCGACCATTTGGTTCAGATTTGGAGTTTGATTTTTTGTCCATAGATGCTGCTTTAAGGTAATACTGAATAATACTTTCTTCTTGGTCTGTACTACTTAATGCGGTGTTATTAAACACTGCATCAAAGTAGGCTATTGCTTCCTGTTGGGTGACTTTACGTTGACTTAACTGTTTCATTTCATACATATGCTCATCCCAAGTCTTAATAGAAATACCCAGTTGCTGTTTGATTTTCTCTGCATCAAACTTGGTACTGTGTGGAACTTTTACAACACCCTCTCCACTAGTCTGTCCTCGTATCGCAATGCTCAAAGTGTTATTACACACTACACGTACACTGGTGAATTGTGCTGAGGTAGCTAACGTTCCATCACATGCTGTTGCTAATAAAATATAGCCATTACTCACATCTTTCCCTTTTAGTGCTGTCGATTGACCTGTTCTTGCCAATGCCCAGAATTTACGTCCACCTTTGAGTACTCCCGCTGTTTCCAGTTCAAAGCCCGATTGCTCGGTTAAATCTCGGTAAAATTCTAGAATCTCTTTAGGTTGTACTTCCTGATAACGCTGACTCACTACCGATAACGGTGCATGAGTATCTGAACGATAAAGCACTCGTTGTTCTTCATAAGGCATTAATATATTTTGTCCACGTTCATTCTTAGCCATATAACTGACATTGGATGATTCAATCCGCCAGTTCATGCCCGCCTGCTGTGCCCAAACTTCTATAGGTTGATTTCGAGTGAGCTGATTCCCTAGACCATGCCAAGGGGTTTGACCAATAAATGCCATAGTTTCTATTTGATGTGCCATGATTAGTTTCCTATTAAGTGATTTAAATAATTTGAAAGTTGTAAAAGATAAGAGTTATGAGAAGCCTGACTGCTGGATTTCAAAATGCTCCAGACATTGCTCACACTGATAATGCAAAGTCACCATATTGTCTTGATGCTGGACATAGAGCAGAAACATGCCACCAATAACCAAGCCAACAAAGCCACCCACTAAAGGATGAATAGGACTTCGCTTTGACAACTGCATACAGGCTGCTGCCAGAGACATCGGTGAGAAAGATGACAGCTTTGCAAATACACCTGAAGTAGGCTCTGTCTGGCGTAGTAATTTGATGTGTAATGAGTGACAGTAAGGGCACCGGTGCATGTATTTCTTCCTTAAATAAAAGGTGTAAAAAAACCACAAGCAATTGCTTGTGGCTTGATTAGATTTATGACTTTTTTAGATTAGCGATTTACTTTTGGAGTCGCTAATCCTTTCTTAGTACATGGTTGGATACTTTCAATATATTGCCCATCACCCGTGTCTTTAAAGAAACCATGTTTAGATTTGATTTCTAGACATTGCCCTTTCTTATAAGGTTTAACTTGAGGAACAACTTTAGCTGGTATTGCGTAACTATTTAAAATGACCTCACCTTTAGTTGTCGGAAATACAACTGATTCTTCACCATAGTAGACATTAGCTTTTAGAGTGATCTGCTCTGTTTTAGCGAAGGCAATAGAACTGACTGAAAAGCTTAAAATTCCACATGCGATAAGTTTGATTAGGCTCATGATATTTTCTCTTTTTAAATAAAATTAATAATTAAATGAATACTACAAACCAGTTTTAATTAGTGACCAAAACATGGCTGGTATCCTTCTTTAAGGACTTGATTGCTGTTCTTATCCCAACTCGCCACATACCAAGTACATTGGTAACGGTCAGAGTCCCATGCAGCACGATAGGTTATGGTATTGCCTTGTTGACTCCAGCCATCAACTCTTTTGGCAACCTGATCCGGATCAGAGCGCCCCCACACATTCATGAGATGCGACGCTAACATTTGGTCAATATTTGGAATAGTTGCTTTTAAATTGGCTGGAGCGGATTTGATTGGTTTTAGCCCGTAACGGGAAGCATTGGAACTTAAAGTTTTTCCTTCATGATACTCCGCATCTACTTCTGAACTAAGATGACCAATACTTGTATCTTGTGCTTTTGCCTGATCAACTGCAGCTATAGCTCCAGCAACTACATCGTCCTCAGCTTGAGAAGCTGCTGGTTTTGAATCAGAATCTTCCGCCATACTTTCAGTGCCAGTGAAATCTGATTCGGCGGGTTCTGATGCTGCTTGTGTTGAAGAGGATTGATTTTGTAGTTTAGATTGTTCTAAAGCCAGTTGAGCTAACTGAAGTTCAGTTTGGCTTTTTTGATGTTGATTAAATAAAATTCCACCTACAATTAACACGACCATCACTACTACAGTTAACAGCCAATACAACTGCGGAATTTTTTGAGTTGAATTAACATTGTTCTTTATCATATTGTCACCTTGAAATTGAGGATATATGGCGCTTTAGGGACGCCTTCATGGAGGTAATATGTAATTGAAAATTCTTTATTTTCAGTTATTGTCTAGATATTGCTTTAGCAATACTCTCGCCTGATTGAGTTGCTGTGCCTGTTGCTCAATGAGTTGTCTTACTGACTCTGGTAGGGTCTGGTATTTATCGGGATGGAACTCAGCCATCTTTTTTCGATAAGCAACTTGTAGGGTTTGCGCACTCAATAGCTCTGGCTGAATCTCAAGAAGTTTGCATGCTTGTCGTTGTTCATTATTCAAATCAGAAACTTTTTTCTGATTTTGTTCTTCCGCTAAACATTGATAGATAATTTTGACAAGGTCAGGAAAAACTGCCCTAGAGACATTCGATACTCGGCACAGGTGAACCATAAAGAGATTCGCTTGCTCTTTATCAATTTTTCCAAGTGCCATCATATAGACCAATCGCTCAATCATTTCCATACGAAGCTGATAAGCCAGCACATCCTTAAGCTCCGCAAAACGATGTAATAAATCTTCATAATCAAAGTTAGGATGTTCAGTTAGTAGGCTTTTAATATATTGCTGAGATGCTTCATCATTCAATTTGGCAAAATGATGAGATATGGCATGATTAGACTCAGTACTCCATCTACCTGTATTAAAAGTGATGAAGTAAGCAGATAGATCAATGATAATCTTGATATCTGCTTCAATCTTTGAAGAAGTCTGATGGCTTTCTCTTTTTCCCTGACAGATTTCATTGAGAAATTCAGCTAATGTTCGTACTGCTCCCTTGTCCAGTTGGGTAAAGCTCAGGGTGTCCAACCGATTAAGTACGATGCCATGATTAATAACTCCAATATCATCATCAACGCGATGAATAAGGTTTAAAGCATAAGCTACCTCTTCTCCAAAGCTTTCTTTATAAAAAAGCGTTGTTGCTGTGAGGCATAGCCCTGCTTTGGCACTACCAAAGACGGTATCGTCAATCAACATTAAGATGTCATCTGGATGAATCCCTTGGGGGAGATAACTCATAGCACCTTGTAGTTTTTTATAAGGAATAGCTGGCGCAAAATAAATGTTTTCACTGGCTCTGAGCATCAGCATCCAGCGGCTTTTTTGCAGTGACTCTATCGATATAACTGACATGGCAATCTCTTATTAGTTTTAGGTACTAGAACAACCAACGAAGAAAATCAGCAGGCCAAACAATTGCACGGCCTAATAAATACATATTTGAAATAACTGGATACTCCCAGATTAAATACAGCCAATAACCAAGAACGATTGTGAAATAAAGTCCAACCAATGGATGTTTCATTGTAAATTCCTCTTTTTTTAGATAAGCCTGTCCAACCCGCTACCTGATAGCAGCAGGTGGAATCAAAGGCTTAACTAAGATTTAATTTGAAAACTGCGTCTAAAGTTTATGTACGCATTGCTGACCAGACTGAAAAGATACCTCTTCGAAATCTTCGGGCACTTTTACTTGCATCATGCCAATAGCCGTGAGTTTCTTTTCACCATAATGTGCTTCCATCTTGTCGTAGAAGCACGAGCAGAAACTACGACTACCACCGTTATTCATACAGCCTTGCTTCATTCCCTTTTCAAATTGGGAAGAACAGCCGCTTAGAGAAATGACACAGACACTTAACGCAGCTAATAAAGTTTTATTGATCATTATTTTATCCAATGACATGGTCATGGAGCTTTGGCTTTTTTAAGCATTACAAAGCCCTGCCACGGTATATCTCACATGACATATTTATTAAGTTAAATTTTTAGACGAAAAAAACTAAAGCTTGAAAAACCAAAAGTTCATCAAACCCTATTAAAAACTAATCAGGCGGTATAAAAAGAATATGCATAGCCAACTCCTTTATCTTGGGAGTTCTGCCAAAGCATTAGAGAATTATGGTGGCAGAACGAAAGAGGGTTGACAGACTGATAGTAAAGAACCAGCACGCACAAGGCGTCCCCCTTCCGTCCTACCGCAACAAAAAGAGGGACGGGTGTTCCTACATCGAAAAACAAGTTTTCAATGCACTTTACTATTCGGCCTGTCAAAGCCGACTGGCAATGTAGGCCAGCAAGCAAAGGATAATGTGCAAAATTTAAGGTGTCAATGAGCTAGAAAGTAACTATTCCAAAGAGTGTTATTATTTTTCAGCTGATCTAGTTCTTTATCGTTAGCAGATTCCATATACGCTACGCTCTACATTAATTCGTTATCAGAAGAAGTCATCGGTAAATGCCAGATCAATAATGACCTTATAGCGCTGCATTTCGATATTCAAGTCTTTGTCCTTCAGCACTAGAAAGTAATCTTTCTTACGGTCAAAATCAGTACCAGACAATGACAGTCTGACCTGTTTTACCCGTTCCGCAACAGAGTCGGTACTGCTATCAAAGGTCAGAGTTTCTTCACTGGAAACTTTGAGATCCCCATCATAAATGGCAATCGATAAGGTCACAGGCATCACCAGCTCACTTACAGCTTCAGTTTGCATCAAATCAAACTTCTGGATGTTATTGACCATCTTCAAGGTAGATTTGGTGGAAATAACCTCAACTTTACGCTTGGTCCGTTGTCCGGCCTTTTCGCCACGTAGCTGTTTCACAGTCAGTACCGGCACCACAATTTCCTGAGGCATGATTCCGCCATGCACGAAACGTGAACCTCCTACAAAATGGAAACGGTTAGCACCTTTTGGAATCCAGAAATCAGTTGCTGATAGCGTCCCTGCCGTGGCTTGGGTTGAGCCTTTCCAAGCCTCCTTACTCTCTGGTAAACCATGTCCGATCACATAACGCTTCTTGCTCTTTAATGCTTTGGCAGGTTTTTCCGTCAAAGCCGAACGATCCGCAGATTCCAGTTTACTTTGTTGGAAGAGGAAACCATGGTCCGCAGTAATGAACAGCATGGAAATATTAAAATGCAGTAAGATTTTACGGCTGAGCTCGGTCAATTCCTCAATGGCATGTTCCACGGCCATAAAGGTTTCTGATTCTGTCGATGCACTGTCACCACGTGCATCAATGACGTTGTGATAAACGTAAATTAGATCATAGTCTTTGAGCACTTCACGACCTTCATCACGTGACCAGCCTTTTACAGTTTCAGCGGTCACTGCCAGACCATTATAGGCTGTCAGAATTTTGGATCGCGCTGTAGTCCCTTTACTTGACTGTCCATCCACCCATACATCATCACTTGGGGCCTCTTTGTACTCCAAAGTCTGGTGCGGCATTAACGAGGCCATACCGAGTGTGGTGTAACTTGGTACAACTCCCAGCTGTGAAGACAAGGTCGCTTCTGAATAACGCTTTTCATTGATACGATCACGCAGTTCTACAGCAGCTTCATAGCGGAAGGCATCACTAATAATCACCACAATACGGCGTTTAGTTGCAGAACTCAGTAATGGTCTGACGTGGGTATCATAGAAGTTTTGCTGATTTGGAATATCCGCAATTTTCCAGACATTCAGACGTTGCTCTGCTTCAATCCGCCCTCCCCAGTTGCGTGCCAGGTGATCGATAAACCAGTAGGAATAGCAATTTTCGATTTCTTCATCGAGTTTCTTCAGGATATCGACATGAGCTCGCTGAGAGGCGGCACTGTAATGGCGATAGGCCATATCAAAACGATATAATTCCCGCTCATAGGCTTTATACAATGCTTCGCTGGAATCGAAATAGAACCCGGAATCAAACTGTAGTCGCAGGCTGAACAGCTCAATTGCTGCCTGTAAAGCAGTATAGACGGTGCGATATTTGCGGCGTATTGCATCATCCTTATGTTTGGAAGCCCAATAACCATCCAAACGGCTAGAGATAACCGTTTTAAAACGTTCCAGTTCAGCTTTTGCTGCTGCAGGGATATGACTGGCCAGATCAACAATGATTTTCTGTTCAATCACCTCAAAGGTCATGACATCCAGCAGCTGTTCCACATCAAAGGCCCCGATCCTCTCCTGAATCCGTAGTGCATTGGCCACGGTTTGGGAAAGTGTATCGAAGGTTGGGTAGTATTTGGAGCTGTCTCGCCAGCGTGACAAGAAGGCTCTGGCCGTTGCACGGGAACTGACGGAAGACATCACCAGTTCTTGAGCCCATACCGATACATCGCCCAAACTTTCACAGAAACCTGTGATAATCAAACGGATAAAGAAAGTACCGAGCTTGAACGGTGCCTCCCCATTCAGCTCCCCAACCGATGCCGGGTAACCAATTTCCGCCTGTAATGCGGTAACTAAAGCTGGCACCAGTTGGAATTTTTCCAGTTCAGCAAAGGAGTTCGGATTCACCTCAAGGTCTAGATTGTGCTGTACCATTTCATCTGCCAGCGCCAGAACGATATGCATCAGCTCGGCACTGTCAGCCTTAACCACAACCGCAATCATGGCCATATCCAGATCCTGAACATCTGCATCAGGCTGGATATAGCGTTTTAATGCACTCAGACGGGCTTTGGCTTTAAGGAATTCTTCACGTTTGGTCAGATGTTCTCTTAAACTCTGCTGCTGCAAGCCAAGCTCATTGAAAATAATCGAGAAACGGTCGGCATAGAAGCTGCGAGAATATAGCTTGATGTCCAGTAACCAGTCTTTTTCGGTTTCCGGCTCAAGGCTTGGGAAATACAGCAAGTATTTGCCATGCTGATCTTGCAGTTCCAGTTTAAGTTTGATAGCCAGACTCGACTCTTCTGCCATATTCAGAATATGAACATCATTTAGCTCTAGGGCTTTGATTTCTTCAGTAAAGGACTGTTCAGTGTCGTACCAAAAAACAATTCGATGTTGTTCAGTATAAAAGGCTTGTTCCAGCCCCTTCTGCAGCTGATCCAGATTCATGCCACTACCTCTTTCTTTTCTGCAGGAACAGAAATTTGGATAGCATCTACATGAAGTAGTTTCCGTTTAAATGTCTCATCCCCTAATTCAATGTTCCATCTTTCTTCCATAAAACGAAGTAACTCTAGACCTCGTTCCACAATTTCTTGAGGGGTCCAATCTTTCTTAACGTTGACTTCATTTTCCGAAACAGATCCATTGTAATACCCTACTCCTTCACCATCATTTTTCTTCAAATCAAAACTATCTTTTTGTAATGACGAATTCTTAGCACGAGATAAAGGTAATAAATTTCCTAGGGAATGTAGCAGCCATTTTCGCTGTTGGCTTTCAAGATGAGAAAATCTACTGACCCAATATAGATCCGTATCTGTCTGCGGATAGATATGCTCTAGGGTCACATAGCCGTCCAAATTTTCAATGAACTCATGCCAATTTAATTTCGTAGCAGAGTTCTTGCCTTTTTCCTTTAGATAAAACTCATACTCATAAAGGAAATAGCGGACACCTTTCCATGAGTAGAATCCATCTCGAAACTTATATTTATCTTCGATGTAAGTGAAATAGTTATGTGGGTCAAAGAATCGTGTGATTAATCCCTCTATTGAATTAATCGTTGCATCAATTGAATTTTTCCCCATTAAAAGCTCACGTGCTAAACCATAGATTGCCGAGTCTCCCGTATTGGCACGTCGTTGACTCAAACTAAATAAAGTAAAAGCAAACCGCTCTGCAACTTTCAGTAATTCTGCAATCTTGGTTGCAGGAATATTGGTATTATAAGCAGCTAATATTAAAGGTCTAAATGCATTAAAACCTAAACGTCCTAGACGATCTAGCCATAATTGCTCATTATCAGAAAGGTTATTTCCTATTGGGAAATAAGGATTATGTAAATAGAACCAATTCATAACTGACTGCTGAAGACTCGCAACATACCCTTGAATTTCTTCAATTTTTAAAGTGTCTTCTGCATTTTTTGGATGCGTGATACAACGTGCATTAAATTTTTCATCCAACAGGAATTTTTTATAATCATCACCTTTATCACGACTGTATTTGAAATACATAATCCAATGGTTTTTTAAGAACTCATCATCTGGTAAAGGTTTTTCTGGATTTTTACCTAAATACTCATAAATGGTTTTCCACGCATCATTAATATTTTTTCTAAGTTTAGAACGTCCTTCATTGTCACGATATAATGTCGACAGATAAATCAATCGGTTTTTTAACAATTCCAAATTAGTTAAGGATTTACCCCGGTTATTCATAGTTTCAAAAGTAACGAATACATCGATCTCACCATCAATTTCATACAAGTTAAAACGCAATTTTTGCGTCAATTTTTTGTATAAAACAGTCACTTCTTCAAAGCTCAGTTCCTCTAATTTCTCTTTAAAGAATTTCTTTGCATTGAATAAATTGCGTGTATACAGTGTTTCCTGCAATTGATTGGTATAAGACTGAAAACCAAAAATTTTAGTCCTTAAAAACTCATCACTTGGGTTATCCTTTTCATAACCAAATATATAACTTTCGCGTATGCCATCTGTTGGTTTTATTTGAACAAATTTTTCTTTTAATTTTTCAACTGACTGATTTGCGATGCTTTTGCCCTCAGGAACTGTTTCAATAATTGCCTGTATTAAAATAATCGATGTTGTTAGTCGTTGTTGGCCATCCACCACAAAGTATGGTTTATAATCGAGATCATCGATCAACCATTCATCATCTTCCCACTTAGACCAAGTTTTACTGTCTACTGTTTCTAAGGTAATAACCCCTGTATAATGAACACGATCCGCTTTAAGCAGGGTTAAGTCTTCCCAGAAATCTTTTAACTGTTGTTTATGCCATGCATATCCCCTTTGGTAATCTGGAATACGAATAATTCTATTTTCAAAAATTTCATTTAAACTTTTTAATTTCATTATTTGTCCCCCGTCACTGCTTTCACTTCAGCCAACAAGTCGCCAAACTTGCCGTAGTTCACTTTCACTCCCTCATCAAGATCTAGAGGGATACGCTGATCGGCATAGTGACGCAGTTTTTCTTCAAAGGTACTGAGTTCAGCCTGTTGCTTATGCAAATCTTGCAGTTTTTTCTCGATACGTTTGATTTCAGCAGCAGAATCACTGTTTTCTATTTCACTTTCTAACGAATTCGAATATGCAGCCATTTTGGAAATCAGCGGCATCACGTATTCAGTACGCATACGCGCTAAAGTACTTTCATTATAGCGGTGCAAATATACCAATGCCTGGAAAGCTCCTTGCTTACCACTGCTAAATAGCCAGTAGATTGGTCGCTTTTTATAGGTCTGCATATGGTCTTTGTAAAACTTACTAGCAAGATAACGGCGAATAGTCTCTTTAGCGGTTTCATTGGCTTTTTTATCTAAGCTTTCTGCCAACCACTGCATATTGGCATCCAGTGTATCTTTGCCCCAAACCGCAGTTAAGAACTCTTTAACTCTATAAGAGGCTTCATCTTTATCAAACCAATCCATTCCTGTAATTGGAATAATACCATCCGCATCGGCAGGGAATGTTTGATAACGACTGGCATCAAAGTCTTGATTGCCTGTCTGGGCATAGATCAAGCCTGGATCGTCCAAGCTATACCGCCCCATCATGCAGCCCAGTGCATAAGACACTAAACGTTGGCTATCTTTTTCACGGTCGGCACGGGTTAAGGTAATTTGCTCATCAGGTACATCAGGTGTGAGTTCATCCTGTAAACCATAGGCTTCAATAAACAGCTTATTGTTTTCTTCTTCCAGACATTTCATTTCAGCCACAACGTTAGAATTTTGCTGCTGCCATGTTTTAAATGCTTGTTCTAGGTTTGATTGTTGGGTACCAATGATTGGGTTTTGACTAAATTCCCATGAGACTTCCAATTGATTCCAATTATTACGAGAAATCTCTATAGCTTTATAAGCTAAGGAATTTTCTTTATCGATATAAGGCATCGCTGCCATATTACCCGGTTGTATGTTGAAAGTTGGATTAATCACGTCCATATAAAATCTGCCAACTTTGCTACATAATAATGATAGAACATTAAATAATTTTGGTTGTTCAGAAACTGCACACATTCCAGATGCATCATCAAATAAATAACCTGCTGGCGAGTATCGGAAACTCGGAAATGACGATGTGATTTTGCTCCAAATTATGGCAGGTTTAAAAATATATTCTAAATTATGATTTGTTGAACCACCTTTCCATCCTAACTTTTCCATATTAAGTAATTTGTAACCATCGTTTTCCCAATCAACAATACTTAAGTTATTACCATACCATTGTCTATATTCTCCTCCTTTTTGATATGGAAACCATTTTTTTAAACTTTCAAGAGCTTCTTCTCTAGATGCAATATTAAAACCTATTTTACTAATTGATACTTCAAACCAATGTCGAACAAAATACTCATTATCACGAGTGCACATCCCTTTTCGAGGATGAGAAATTTTCCCTAATGCCTGACTGTTTTCTAAAGCAATATAAGCTCTACTACTTAACCAATAAGCTACAGGGCTACCAGGAATTTTCTTAAAGTCATCTGGTTTTGCTGTTTTTAATCGTTCATTTTGAACAGGGAATTGTTTCGGTACACCATGCTCATTTACATCATCATTTTTACAATAAGAAAAACTGCAAGCATAATCTCTGATATATTTATTCATCATTACAGTTGCAGCCGTACCAAAAGAAATGCCCATTACGCCATTGCCCATATGTACCAGACAAGATAGCGTTCTATCCTGTAGTAATTTTTGACGCATTGCTTCATAAGAGGATAAGAACATCCAACTTTGCATGGTCACCATACTGTTAAAACCACTTTCCTTGCACCATGCGGAACCACGCTCAATAAACATAGCAAATAGGTCAGACTTGCTATCCGTAAATTTCTTTTTTGCAAAATCTTTAAGCGCTGTATTCATCCCCTTACCCCCCATATACGGCGGGTTAGCAATTACTGCATCATATTTTTTAGCTAAGAATTTTGCTTGAATCACCATAGGCAATAATTTTTTAGCAGCAGCTTTCTGTAAACTATCACCCTCACTAGCTAACTCTTCTAAGGTGTTCTGAAAGTCAACAAAATCTTGTTCTGAACTATCCATGCGAATTAAAGAACCAAAAGTTGTAGCTTCTTTAAACTTCTCGACCAGTTCTTGAATTAAAATATAACGTGCATCATTGCCTGGACTGCTTAAATCATTTTGGTCGTTACCGAAAAGGTCGACATGACTGCCTTTTTGCCATGCTTGATTTAAGTTGAGATCTTGCCAGATTTGATCTGCATCCAGCCCCTGACTGTCCTGTAAAGCAATAATATTCAGTTTTGGTGGATTGCTAAATAAACGGCGGTCATCTTCACGCGCTTTCATCAACAATGCAAAACTAGCTAACTGTGCAGCACGAGTATCAATATCAATCCCGTACAGGTTATTTTCCAAAATCAAACGTGGAATATCACGACTACGATAACCACGTTCTAAGTAGATTGCTTTTAAACAATCATAGGCTTCTACCAGAATATGACCCGAACCGCACGCTGGATCGAGTACCATCATACTTTCAGGGTTTAAAGTATCGCCATCTTCACTAATGCGTACATCAATCAACTGTTTTAATTGTGCATTGACCTCATCAGTTTGTTCCGCTGGCTGAATATAATATTCCCAACTACTCGCTAGCGTACTTTCTGGATGTGCCATCATCCATAGACGACCAACACTATTCTGCACCAGATATTTTACAATCCAGTTTGGCGTGAATAACTGTGTCGCTGCTGGAATGTCTTCACTTTTAACGACTTTACCAATCACCTTATCTTTCTTTTCAGAAATGTAGAACTGGTATAGCCAACCAATAATCTGAACATCTGACCAGTCTTCTTCTGGAATGCTGCTCACTAAATCACGGATCAAAGAATCGGTTTTAGTCAGGTTATCTGGCAGTAACAACTCAGATTCATCGGAGACTTGTTCAAACAATAATGGCATCACCTGATTCAACGCATGACACTGTGACAGTAACAGTTCTCGGTATAGCTCTTCATCTTTATTGCCGTCCAACTTTAGTTCAGCCACACGACTGGCATTTAAACCCTGTAGGTCGATGTCTAAACATTCTTCCAGAATCTGCGGCAAGCCTGCACTACCATCAGCACTGCTCAGCACACGACGACCATGATCCAGTAAACCTTTACATTCCATATAGCGAATCGCGCATAGACGGTTAAACCAACTGTAAGCGATATAATCAATCGTCTGCTCGAAACTACTGGACTGAATACGCTTGATCAGCTTCTCACGTGGTTCCATCACTGATAATGGAAAAATCTGATCCCCAATCAGTAAAAGATCCCCTTTCTGTTCTGCTGGCAGAATTTTGTTGGGTGTAATGCAATACTTTGCAGCCTGCTTTCGCATGGCTGCAATAAAATAATTTCGTGCTTGCGGTGCATATCTTTTAATATTACTGGTATTCATGTTCAAACCTTAAATTAATGACTAATGACAATATCCATCCCCCCCCGTTAACGGATACGCACACGCTTTTTGTCACTCACGATTTTTTTCAATTCAACTTCGAGTACTTTTATGAATTGTTCAACCGATTCTTCTGTTTCAAGATAAACACTATTCGAGGTCTTGCTATAAATACTTGCCACATCGACTTCCACAACAGGTTTTGGTGGCACTACAACAATAGCAGGTTGTACAGGAATCGTAGCAGCTGAAACTTTTGCTGTGCTAAAAGTGGTTGAGTTACTGCTTACACTTTCTGCTTTGCTTTGAGCCAGTTGAGTAGCCTGACGTTGGATCTCTAACCGGACTTCTCGCTCCAGTTCATACAAAGCCTCATCAAAACGTTCTACAGCAGTTTGAGTTTGCAGCATAAATATATTTGAAAGGCTGCTTTCAACTTCAATATCGGATTTAAGCAATTGTAGTGGGCGCAGTAATTTATTACTCAATTCAGCCGTGGCAATACCACTATTTTTGATTTCAACTTCCAGCTGTTTGATCTTGTCATCAATTTGCTCTACCGCATGACTACGCTTCCCACTCAACAGTCGCTCATTGACGCTTTCAACTGTTCGAACTAAATCAGCCACTTTATTCAATAGACCGTATGGTGATTCAGCTGTTGCGATACGGTGCAACTCAGTTAAAGTAGTTTTTGCTAATGGATCATTACTGAGAGCCTGTTTATTTTTCTCAAAATGGCGTAACGCATGTTGCAACTGTTGCCAGCTCTGCAACTGATTACTAAAGAATTCGTGAATATCGCGGTAATCCTCCTCTAGATCCAGATAATCATCTTTGTTCTCTACGACTATCTTAAAGAAATCGAAACTGTCGCTATTGGCGAGTAAGCGTTCCAGTGTCAGAATCGACTGCTCAATCACCTTTTTACCTGGGAATTGTCCAACATCCGTTTTGCTCTTGTATGACTTAAAGTTTGCCAACCAATTCTTTAAGCGTTGTGTATAAAATTCGAAAAGTTCTTTCTCTGTTGCCGGCCCCATTGCCGAAAACAAATCTTGTGTTAACTGACGTGCCTGTTTTAGCACCTGATCATCAGTTTGACGTTTTTTAATAATGGAAACATCACGACGACGACGGCTATTTTGTAAGGGTTCAAAAGCATCTTTCAGCTGTAAGGTTCCCCCATTGAGCTGCAATGAAATACGACCAATCGCAGCCAGCTGCCCCATCAGTAGTAAAATTTCAGCATCAGGCCAACCATAAGGACGTTTTGTAAAACGCTCAATCACGTCAGAAACTAAAATACGATCTGTGCCTGTAGCACGTAGTGAAATATACTGTTCAACTTCATGCAATGCTTTAGGATTACTCTGAGCACCATCCAAAGATAATCCGAGCTGTGCCATATCATCTACAGTTAAAACTGCATTTAATTCTCGCCAAGCATCTTGCTGATAGACTTGTAAATAGCCTAGTTTGTTATACGTATTTTCTAGAAGATAACGACAAGCTTCATCCAGTTTTGTCGTAGAGCTTGATGATGAAAGCTGTAGGTGTTGTCCCAAAGCATAGCAATCCGCATCCAACAACATTTCTTCGATACGAGTACGCAGGCGTTTTTTTCGCTCCTGATTCTCACGACCTCGATCTGCAAGAATTCGAGTGATGTCTGACTGAGTACCGTCATCATTTAAACGAATAAACTTATTGGTTTTCAGCCAAGTTCTTAATTCACTAAAGAACAGTTTATCATCTGTGAGTTTTAATAGAATTTGCCCTTCCGCCTCAGCACTTTGCCCAATACAAAAGGCTTCCGTATAAAGACTGTATTCTGTATCTAATGGAGAAATAATTTCAACTTTCAAATCACTCTCATATTTGCCATCTAGACTATGGCCATCCAGAAAACGTCCAATCTGATAGTCCATCTTGTTGGCCTGATGGCGGTATTTGTTCTGATCCCGCAGTAAATCTTTAAAGATCAGATTGGCTAACTCTTTATTTTCTTCAGAAGCGGATAGATCGGTAGCTTTAATTTTGCGAGTAATATCACGTTCTTCATTGGTCAGAAATAAGAACTCATCACCATTACGAGTAATCAGGCTTTCTTTTTCCAAACGCTGTAAGCACTCTTCAATTCGTTTCCGTAAAGCCAATTTATCTTCGTCAATTTTCTCAATCGATAAAGTCACTAAGTTATCGAGCGTGCCTTTGATGATGTCAACGTAGCGAATCATAAAGAGCGTCCGTAGCATTTGCACATCAAAACTGTCTAGCGTCTTATTTCCACCAGCTTGGTCAATCGTACGTTTCACAGCGGTATCCAAGAAGCCTTCTACCGATGCATAAAATCTGTGGAAAGGGATCAGTGTACCTACTTCATCTGTAGCAATCGCATTGGCAGCCATCTGAAATGCATCTAACATTGAACGCTCACCATATGCGAGATGTGCACCAGTAGCACCAACTTTTCTAATTTCTTCGAATACTTTTTGCACTAATTGGAAGTGATAAGGTGCGAACGGATAGTTATTAATGAAACTGTCAGCTCCATCAAAATTTTTGAGTGTGGGCCCTGAACGATCGAAGCTAATTTGATTTTTTAAAATATCACCTTTTTGCTCAAACACAGCTCTAAGTAAAGTCTCGGCTTCAGGCTTCTTACGTAATAAGCGTTTCTGGATGACTTCGTCAGTATTCGAACTCGATAACGATAAACGCGTTTTAAAACGCCCAGCAATTTTAGAGAAGTCATTAGCTTTTGAAGAGGATAGCTCACCTAACACAGCATCCATATCCGCCTGTGAAGTCACAATAATCCAAGCACGGCCTTTACAGATCGTACCTAGATTTTCAGTAATGGTTTGTAAGGTCAGCATCAAACGAGTATCACTGCCTATAAACTGTCCGACTTCATCAACTAGGAACAACATACGTTGTTGTGTTCCTTTGCTATCCAGATATTCTTTCACCCACTGACAGAAGTTTTCTACAGAAACACTAAAGGTTTGTTCAGAATCTTCAAACCATTTATGTGCAGCTTCGGATGAAAGGCCGAGTACGTGAGAAATCGCTTTTTCCACATCATCTTGATAGAACTGGTAACCATCACGTTCCTCTGACCAAGACATACCACTAGATTCTTCAAATGCTTTTTTAAATGTTTCGTAAACACCCTTCTGGCTCAGGTGACGTTCCATATGAGCAATGTGTGGGTGATCCGCACTAAATCCCTGATACTCGTTAAATACCCTTAAAAATACATTCAGGATCGGATTACCATCATCGTTGGAACTGGCTTTACTGTCGATATTAAATAAGATGACATCAGCATGTTGGCTAACGGCCTTTCCAATATCGGCACGGATAAACGCATCACGAATTTTGCTTTCATCAAAAAAATCGGCTGCACTGCGCTCATGACCATCTGCGTCATGTGCTACTTTATTCGCTAAAATATAAGATAGCGTTTTAAGAAAATGTGACTTACCCGAACCAAAGAATCCCGAAATCCAAACACCTACTCGATTGGCAATGGATGGATCACTCAAGTCCGTACCATACGACTGGAAAAAGTCACGAAAATGTTTTTCCAACTCATTGGTAACCACATACTCATCAAGTTCCTGATAAACTGTTGCATCATCATCTTGATCAGCCTTTACAACCCCGTTAATTGCACGATCAAGTGGCTTATAAAAAAGTTCTTTAATATTCATATCAATCAATATCCTGATTTTTATATATTTTATGTGCCGTGTTATGGCACTAATTTGAATGCTCTGTAATAGTTGTTGCTTGGAATTTTTCCAAATAAACTCATGCTTTGACCATCGTAATAACCAGGATAAAACAGCAATACAGGCTTATGACCTAGCAAAGAATGTAAGCTATTCAATAAGTGATGTGCTCTTAACAAGGGCCACACTGAACCAATGCCACTTATTAAAACAATATCTTGCTCATTGGTCGCATATTTACTCACCAAATATGGGGCGAACTTATCCATATGTAAGGGGCCCTTCAATGCTTTTAATAACGCGTCATCACCTTTGGCTTTTTGCATCTGAATAGCCTTATCCATAAAGTTACGTTCAGTTAAATAATCCACTAAACTTTGCAATAAGTTGATATGGAGGACTCGGAGATGACTGTATTTTTTAGCCAACATCTCTTCAAAAAATTGAATATATTCACGAACTTTCAATTCATCCTCAGGCGCATAGTCGAAAATCCAAAAACCAATCTCATTACCTAAACCTTGCCCAGTTAAGAATTCGGTGGAAGTAATCTTGTCTTGTATTTGATTTAGACGATCATCAATTATTAGACTCATTGTGGCCCCTTCACGACTAACGTAACCATATCGAAACTTCCATACATTTTTTAGTACGCTTTTTATAGTACTCTTCTAACAACATACGTAACTCAGCTCGAATGATCACACGTTGTAATTTCATTTTTCGGGTGCTATTCAAGTAACCAGCTTCAGTTAGGATACGGAATACTACCTGCCCCATTTTTTTCTTACTAGATTCTTTCCATTCATTAATTCCTTGATCACGATATGAACGTTCTTCTAGGAAATCCAACCAAACATAGTTAGCTAGTTGTTCAGTCTGAGAAATATAAGCCTCACGCAACACTGTCTCCATAAATTCAACTAGCAATATGTTACGCTCCAATGTTCCACAAAAAGCTACCTGAGTGGCTAACTCATCATCACCATCTCGTAATGCTTTCCAGAAAGCAGGCCCTAAACATTCTAAACGTTTCCGAATGGCACTAGCATTTCTCTGTGCAGAAGCCACAGTTCTTTTCTGTAGAACATTTTCAATTTGAATTGCCTGCAACCATTGCTCTGTCGTTGCTTGACATAACAGCAAATCTGCAATTATTCGGCTTTCACGGACCATTAAAGAACCGCCAAGGAGATCACCGTCATAATGAAATTGCTCTAACATATCCAATCTCCTTTATGACTTTGAGTTACTGAACAAATTAAACGAGTCATTTTAACCAAAATTGCAAAGGAGTTCTGAGCTATTTTGCATCATTCATAACAAGACCCATTATTCAAAGTATCTAAAATAAAGATTTGATTTTGGGTTAACTCACAATTGGAAGTAAAAGAGATTTAGAGATAAAAATGAACGCTTAAACTGTCATTATGGAGCACTGTATGGACAAGAATATTCTCATGCACATGATGAGTTCATTTTTAAAGACAAACGAGCAGGAAAACAGATTCGTTATCGTAAACAGACTTTAGACTTCATACCGCCACAAAAGTTTTTTAGCAGAGAAAAGCTCCTATATCTTTGCCTATCATCATGCTATAAAGTTGTTTAAAAATTCAGATTTACTTTATCTACTTCTCCTAAAAGTATCTATAAAATGAAAACTTAGAGAACAAAATGCTATATTGC
>NZ_JABVBF010000056.1 GCF_013344765.1 Acinetobacter lactucae | reverse complement strand
CCATTTGCTACCCAAACAAGATGGCACAATTAATTGAGCATTTAAATAGCTAAAAACTTACATTTTTAAAAACATAGACGAAGGTATGAGATAAGGCTTAGATCACTGCTTAAGCAATATTAAATTTCTTTATTTCATCTAGTTAACATTATTTTCCCTATAGTTTCGCATGTTTCCAGACATAAATGGGCCTTAAACTGATCAGGCCAATAATGACAATAGCTATCAAATAATCAAAATAACCGAGTAAATCTCCGATCATTCCACTAAAACTATAAAGAAGACCGCTAACAGTCGCCATGACTGAAACCTGAAACGTAAAATCTGTTCCCGCATATTCTTTTCGACTGTAATGCATGACCAGAGTCAACATAATCACTAACAACATTGCCGAGAATGCATCTTCTAAAGCATTGACTGTATAGATAGCCCAGACATTCAACTGAATTTTTTGTTCATAGGCATAGGCCAAATAAGCATAGCCTCCTAGGCTGATAATTTTAAAAACTGAAAAAACAATTAATGCTGTTGGTCTGGAAAAATATTTAAGGACTCCTCCTGCTATTGCCGCCCCTGCCAGTGCGGCTATTGCACCGAGCATCGTGATGTAAACACCAATTTGAGTAAAACTTAACCCCATATCCACCATTAAAGGTTTAAGTAATGGTCCAGCTAAGCCGTCTGCTACTTTAAAAGTAATCAGTACCACTAACCAAGATCGGAGTTCTCTACTGTGAGAGAAATATCTTAAGTAAGCTTTAATCTTTAGGACTAAATTTTGTTGGTCAAGTTTGAGTTCTTCATTTAGATGAGAAGTATGTTGAGGCTCTTTAAATAACCAAACGGGTAAAGTATTTAAAAATACTATAGTTGCTAATAGCAAGAAAGTGGGCTGCCATGTCAACCAGTCTAAACACCAAAGTAAGGCACCTCCCCCAACAATAAAACCTAGCCGAGAACCAATCACCTGAAATGTATTGCCCCAATGTTGCTGGTCATGTTTCAACAAATTGACTGCTAAAGCATCGGTGGCAATGTCTTGTGTTGCTCCTGTTAAGTTCATAAAAAGAAGTGAAATGAAAAAGGCAAATAAATAAATGGGTTGATCTAAGGCTTGAACAGGAAAAAAAGACAAAATGCAAAGTACACCTACCGTCAGAAACTGTGTAGGTAGAATCCAACTACGATAGTGGCCTAAACGGGAAAGTGCATGTCGGTCGACCCACGGCGCCCAAAAAATCTTGATTGACCACGGCAACATTAATAAACCAAAGCCACCAATATGGGCAAGGGATACTCCTTCTGCTCTTAAGATCACGGGTAAAGCATGCGTCATAAATCCGACAGGCAGTCCTTGCGCCCAATATAAAGAAAATAGCAGAAGATAAAAATTTTGCTGCCGCAACATAGAAACCTACTTTTTATTTGTTTAATGAGGAATAACATCAAATATCATGTTGTTCTTACATTTTGCCAATGAAGCATATATTTCAAAAGTTTAAGATAAAACTAGGACGAGTTAAAATTTTTAAAAATATGGATCAACATTTCCCTAATTTACCTGATTTGGTACCTCAACGCGGTACTGCTCTAAGCCGAGCGCTATTTAAAAAACTTTTTTTAGCCCAAGGTTGGACAATTGAAGGCGAAATTCCTAATTTTCCAAAAGCAGTGGCAATTATTTCACCCCATACTTCTAATATTGATGGATGGTATGGCTTCCTTGCGATTTTTGGATTAGGTATTCAAATTACGGTGTTAGGTAAAGATGCTCTTTTTAAACCACCGTTTAAACGAGCTTTAGATTGGGCTGGGGTTATTCCTGTTAAGCGTGACACTGCCAATGGACTTACTGAGCAAGTCGTTGCCACCATTCAAAAATATGACAAGATCTGGATTGGGATGGCACCCGAAGGCACACGTAAAAAAGCAAAAAAAATGAAAAGTGGTTTTTACCATATTGCCGCAAAAGCCAATATTCCAATTGTAATGTTTTCCTTTGATTATGATCATAAGACGATTCACTGCTTAGGTCACCTAAACCCAAGTGGCAACTACGACGAAGATCTCACCAAGATTTTTGAGCGTTATGAAGGGAAAATATCACCTAAAAATCGTAATTGGCTTGCTGAACCTTTACAAAATCTAGTGAAAAAAACCTAGCAAAAATTGAGCAAATCTGGTCTTATGAGCCCTCTTAATTTATCTCGACGTAGATTATTTTTAAAGATGAAAATTGCTCAATTTGCCAGTATTGGATTTATCTCTCTAGCACTATTTGGCTGTGATAAATTTAGCAAAACACCAACACCAACAACCTCAATTAAAGCCCGTGAACCTGTGATTGCATTGGCCTTAGGAGGCGGTGGAGCAAAAGGATTTTCACATATTGGTGTAATTAAAGTTTTAGAGTCTCACGGAATTAAACCTAAAATTGTCACGGGTACCAGTGCCGGTAGCTTTGTTGGAAGTATCTACGCAAGTGGACAAACACCTTATCAATTGCAAAGTCTGGCTCTGAAGTTACAAGAATCAGATATCCGCGATTTAACACTTAATCGTCAAGGTATTATTCTTGGACAAAAGTTACAGGACTATGTTAACCGTAACGTAGGCAACAAACCGATTGAGAAGTTTCCAATCCGTTTTGCTGCCGTGGCAACACGCCTTGATAATGGTCAAAAAGCTGACTTCATTAAAGGTAATGCAGGCCAGGCTGTACGTGCATCTTGCAGTATTCCAAATGTGTTTGTACCAGCAACGATTGGCAAGCAGAAATATGTAGATGGTGGTTTGGTTAGCCCAATTCCAGTCAAAACAGCTCGTGACATGGGTGCTGATATTGTGATTGCAGTTGATATTTCTGCACGTCCAGCAGGGAATCGCCCAGCCAACATGTGGGGACTACTGGATCAAACCATTAATATTATGGGCCAACAAAGTATTAATGAAGAACTGAAGCAAGCCAATGTAGTGATTCAACCTAAAGTTGGTCACTTAGGTACTCTTGATCTCAAATCAAGTAACCAAGCAATTTTAGAAGGTGAAAAAGCTGCTCAAGCACAAATGCGCCAAGTTGAAACTGCAATTGCAAACTTCAAAAAGTCTCCAGCTGCATTTAAGCCTGCACCGCGCCCTAAATTTTAATTGTGGTGGTTTTTTCTACCCATCCTACCCATCATCTGCTACAGTGGTAAAAGTGATATCGAGTCACTTTTACCCATCATAAAGATATATAAAAGAGCAGAACTATGGAGTTTGTTATACAACCTTGGCACTGGTTTGTATTGGGTATCTTACTTATTCTTTCTGAACTGATTCTACCCGCCTTTGCCGCACTTTGGTTTGGTCTTGCCGCTATTATGGTGTGCTTTCTCTACTGGCTGTTTCCTGATATTAGTCTCACAACGCAAATTGTATTATGGATAGTTCTGTCAGTGCTATGCACCATTCTTTGGTTCAAATTTATTAAACCATTATCAATTGATAAAACTAAAGCGGGATTACCCCGTGAAGCGACCATCGGTCAAATTGGTATGGTGATTCAAACTGGTCTTGACCATGATCAAATTATTGTTCGTTTTCCAATGCCTATTTTAGGGGCCGATGAGTGGAACTGTCGAAGCACTACTCCAGTTAAAGTCGGTGATCGTGTTAGAGTTATTGATATTTCGGGTAATGACTTAATTGTTCAGTCCCACGGTACTTCATAAACATTAAAGATAAAGAGAGGGTATTTTCATGCCAGTCGGTACTATCATTGTTTTAGCCTTTTTGGCTTTTGTGGCTATCACCATTTTTAAAGGGGTCCGTATCGTTCCTCAGGGTTATAAGTGGATTGTTCAACGTTTAGGTAAATACCACTCTACCCTAAATCCGGGGCTTAATTTTGTTATTCCTTACGTAGATGAAGTGGCTTATAAAATTACCACTAAAGATATTGTGCTGGATATTCCATCACAAGAAGTGATTACACGTGACAATGCTGTATTGCTCATGAATGCTGTGGCATATATTAATTTAACCACGCCAGAAAAAGCAGTTTACGGTATTGAAAACTATACATGGGCCATTCAAAATCTTGTACAAACGTCATTGCGTTCTATTGTCGGTGAAATGGATCTAGATGATGCCTTATCTTCTCGTGACCATATTAAAGCCAAGTTAAAAGCTGCTATTTCTGATGATATTTCAGATTGGGGTATCACTTTAAAAACTGTTGAAATTCAAGATATTCAACCGTCTCATACTATGCAAGCGGCTATGGAAGAACAAGCTGCTGCAGAACGTCAACGTCGTGCTGCGGTTACTAAAGCCGACGGTGAAAAACAAGCTGCTATTTTAAGTGCAGAAGGTCGTTTAGAAGCCTCACGTCGTGATGCAGAAGCTCAAGTTGTTTTAGCCGAAGCATCTCAAAAAGCAATTGAAATGGTGACCAGTGCAGTTGGCGATAAAGAGATTCCTGTGGCATATCTGTTAGGTGAACAATATGTAAAAGCAATGCAGGATATGGCGAAATCGAATAATGCTAAAACTGTGGTTTTACCTGCCGATGTTTTAAATACAATTCGCGGTATTATGGGAAAGCATAATTAAGTCATTAAAATCAAGGCGGTGACTATCATGTCGCCGTTTTTTATATTATTGGTTTTTTTAATTTTTTCTGATCTTTCAAAGGAAGTTTTTTTACAACTAAATCATAAGAATCATGAATCAAATCTCGAAGTAAATCACTTGTTAAGTTCTTATGCGGTGTAATCGAAATCCAGTGCTTTTTATTCATATGATAGCCCGGAATAATAAATGAATAGAGCTCCTGATATTCCTGACTTTTATAGGGATCACATTTGACATTAATCATTTTGACACCCGCGACTTCTGTAGTCAGCATGAATATTTTTTCTAATATTTTAAAAACTTCATATTCAGGCCCAAATGGATGAGTCTGTTGGCTAAAAGGAAGATTGCGAGCGATTTCAATTGCAGCTTGATGAAGCTGAGCACCATTCATTCTTTTCTCCTTTATTCATTGAATATGAATAGAAGTTATGAATATTGATTTAATATTATTAATTGGTACGTGCTAAAAGGAATTGTGAGATATCTACTAATTCTTTTGCATCGTCACCAAAGTGAGCTAAGGCTTCAAAAGCTTGATCATGCAACTCTTCAGCATAGGACTTTGCTTGTTCGAGACCCATTAAGGCTGGATACGTCGATTTTTGTACTTGTTCATCCTTACCTGCGGTTTTACCCAAGGTTTCCGTACTCGAAGTAATATCGAGAATATCGTCTAATACTTGAAAAGCCAGTCCAATCGTCTGACCATATTGACGCAACTTTGGAATTGCTTGATCTGTTCCAGAGAAAATCGTCACAGCACCCATCATAATGGCAGCCTGAATGAGCGCACCAGTTTTATTACGATGGATATTTTCAAGTTCGTCTTGAGTAATTTGCTTACCTTCAGCTTGCAAATCTAAAACCTGTCCAGAGACCATTTTAGAGCTGGCGGTTGCTAAAATCTGCATTTGTTTTAACACAATTGCGGCATCGGTACCTTGCCCTTGTTCATCAAACAAACGGCTACCTAAAACCTCAAACGCCATTGATTGTAATATGTCGCCTGCAAGCAAAGCAGTATCTTCACCAAACGCAACATGACAAGTCGGTTGACCACGACGCAATAAATCATTGTCCATACAAGGCAGATCATCATGCGCTAGTGAGTAACAATGAATAAGTTCAACTGCAACCGCAGCACGGCGAGCCGCAGCAAAATTTGGATTTGGCTGTAAAGATGCAGTGGCATAACACAGAGCCGGACGCACACGTTTTCCACCAAGCATGACTGCATGGTGTACAGCGCTTTTTAAAGGCTCTGGAATTGAGAATGCGGACAATGTCGTCAATAAGTCTTGTTGAATACGTTGTTGAGCTTGTTTTAAAACATCCGCATTAACTTGAGAGAGTGATGACACAGTCGCCTCGATAAAATCAGTAGAGAAATTTTATTGAATGTTATGAAGCATTCATGCGCTACATCATACACGATTCACTGTGAAAAGTGCGTGATGAGTTTTCGAAGCCCTATGTAAAAAAGCCTCTACAAAATTGAGAGGCTTTTTCATTCTTAACTGTTTTAGAAACTGTCACCCGGAACGCGTACCCAACCTTCCATTAACACACGCGCACTACGGCTCATAATCGCCTTTTTAACGACCCACTGGCCATTTGTAAGTTCAGCTTGAGCGCCAACACGTAATGTTCCAGATGGATGACCAAAGCGTACTGCCTCACGCTCACCACCGCCAGCTGCAAGGTTTACTAATGTGCCTGGAATGGCGGCTGCCGTACCAATCGCCACTGCTGCTGTTCCCATCATCGCATGGTGAAGTTTACCCATCGACAAAGCACGAACCAGTAAATCAACATCACTCTCTGAAACGTTTTTACCGCTTGATGCCGTATAGCTCTTCGGTTTAGAAACAAATGCAATTTTGGGTGTGTGCTGACGCGCTGCTGCTTCGGAAATATCTTTAATCAACCCCATCTGTACCGCGCCATATGCACGAATTTTTTCAAAACGTGCCAGTGCAGTTGCATCACTATTAATATGATCTTGTAATTCTGTACCTTGGTAACCCAAATCTTCTGCATTCAAGAAAATAGTTGGAATACCCGCATTAATGAATGTCGCTTGGAAACGACCAATATCTGGGACATCTAATTGGTCAACCACGTTTCCTGTCGGGAACATATCGCCGCCTTCTTCGCCATCATCGGCTGGATCTAAAAACTCAATTTGAACTTCAGCGGCAGGAAACGTCACACCATCAAGTTCAAAATCACCAGTTTCTTGAACTTGACCATTGGTGATAGGCACATGGGCAATAATGGTTTTTTGAATATTTTTTTGCCAAATTCGAACCGTGCATAAACCATTTTCTGGAATACGATCAGCATCAACTAAGCCGTTTGAAATCGCAAAAGAACCAACAGCCGCGGTTAGATTACCGCAGTTACCACTCCAATCTACAAAAGCTTGATCAATTGAAACCTGACCAAACAAATAATCGACATCATGATCTGGCTGAGTACTTTTAGCGAGAATAACAGTTTTGCTGGTACTCGAAGTAGCTCCCCCCATGCCATCAATTTGTTTTCCATAAGGATCTGGACTACCAATTACACGGAGTAGCAGCTGATCTCTTGCTTGTCCTGCAACTTGGGCTTTTTCTGGCAAATCATCAAGCTTAAAAAAGACACCTTTACTGGTTCCACCACGCATATAAGTTGCTGGAATTTTAATTTGCGGTACTGAGCTCATATCAACTGTTATCCTTACTATTATGTTCTTCTATATCAAAACAAGCATTCTTGTTTACCCTTCTCTGCATCTTAAATTGTTTTAAGGTCAAGAGATAGCGATCTGCTTTATACATCAATCGTATTGACGCGAGCATATTTTGTGAATTTAACAATGCTCTTGCAATGACTTAATCTAAGCAAAATCTATGAAAAAAAGTCTATCTGAAATTATATTTTTTAGAGTACTTTTCACCCGATATAGGAATATTAAAAGCAAACTAATGATTTTAAATAATTTTTATAATTACTTTTCAGTCACTCCTTATTAATTTGTAGTCTAGGCTAAAATAACTCCATCTATTAGAATAATTTACTTATTCATTGTGAGTGAAGACCTTTGACCAACGAATCTTCTACACTGCAACGAGGACTAAAAAATCGACACATCCAATTAATTGCTATGGGTGGAGCAATTGGTACCGGATTATTTTTAGGCTCGGCGCAAGTGATTCAATCTGCGGGACCATCCATTATTTTAGGATATGCCATTGGCGGCTTAATCGCGTTTTTGATTATGCGTCACTTGGGAGAAATGATTGTTGAAGAACCTGTTGCAGGATCGTTCAGCCATTTTGCGTATAAATATTGGGGGAAATTTCCCGGATTTTTAACCGGATGGAACTATTGGATACTCTACGTTCTGGTAGCGATGAGTGAGCTCACCGCGGTAGCCAAATATATTAATTATTGGTGGCCTCATATTCCAGCGTGGACTTCTGTCTTATTTTTCTTTGTCGTGATTACGGCAATTAACTTAACCAACGTCAAATTTTATGGTGAGTCCGAATTCTGGCTCGCTATTATTAAAGTTGCTGCGGTCATCTCTATGATTGTATTTGGGCTTTATTTGCTACTTACAGCAGACGTAGGTTCAAGCATTTCATTTAGTAACCTTTGGTCTCATGGTGGATTTTTTCCAAATGGCTTTAGCGGCCTCTTCTATATGTTGGCTTTCTTGATGTTCGCTTTTGGCGGTATTGAACTGATTGGTATGGCCGCAGCGGAAGCAAAAGATCCGAAAAAAACCATTCCAAAAGCAATTAACCAAGTCGTTTTCCGTATCTTGATTTTCTATATTGGTTCATTGGCAATCTTACTTTCATTAGTGCCATGGAACCAATTAGATCTTGGCGGTCTCGACAAAAGTCCATTTGTTATGATTTTTAGCCAAATGGGAATTGGTTGGGCTGCACACTTACTGAACTTTATTATTTTAACTGCTGCTCTATCTGTTTATAACAGTGGGATGTTTGCAAATAGCCGTATGCTATATAGTCTCGCTCAACAAGGTAATGCACCAAAAGTTTTTGCAAAAACCAATAAACAGGGGGTTCCTATTCCCGCTGTTCTGCTTTCTGCTTTATTAATCTTTGGTTGCGTTCTTTTAAATTACTTTGTACCTGAAGATGCGCTTGGACATCTCATGTATGTTGTGGTTGGTGCACTTGTTCTAAACTGGGCAATGATATCAATTACACATTTGAAGTATAGACGCTTTGTTAAGCACGCGAATATTAAGACATCTTTTCCAGCGTTATGGTCGCCATTTAGTAATTACTTAGTTTTAGCGTTTATTGGTGTGGTTCTCTATATTATGTGGACTCAAGGCTTCAAAGAGTCAGTAATGATGATCCCTATTTGGATTACAGCAATGCTCGTACTTTTTGACTATTTAAATCCTAAAAAACTCGATTCGGTTGAGAATCCAGAACAATAAATAAATCTAAAAAGCCATTGTCTAGACAATGGCTTTTTTATTTATGATCAGAAAATTATGCATATTTATACTGACGCGAACCGTAAGCTCGATCAACCTCTGGTGAACGTAATTGCTGATGCTTAGTTTTACGCCCTGCCATACGTTTACGCCAAAGTTTAAAACTATTGGTTGTGAGGTTGTATCTCATTAAACGAATAACTTCACTTTCACGTAAGCCATACTCTCGCTCAATTGCTTCAAATGGGGTTCGATCTTCCCATGCCATTTCAATAATTCTAGATAAGTCCTGTTCATCAATTTTTTTCATGTTATGCCCTTTTGAATTATAGATATTCAAATCTGATTTTTAACAAATAACCTTCTAGAAATAACTTCATCTATCCAATTGCTCGTCTTAAACCTTTTCGTGTTTTGCTTCAGATCATAGAAAGTTCGACATGAAGTTTTTGTGATTTTTTAGCTTTATAAACTGTTTTTCTAAAAGAAATAAGCGGCTGGAAACGGTTGAGTGGTACAAGTTTATTTTTATTAGTCACTGTGGCAAAAGTTTTAATACCTAAAACATGAAAAAGCGATTGCCTTGGCAATAGCTTTTTTGTTTATAATCATAAAATTATGCGCCCTTAGCTTAACTGGATAGAGCAGTTGCCTCCTAAGCGACCGACGTGGGTTCGAGTCCCGCAGGGCGCACATATTTCCTAAATTAGTCCTTCACTTCAGCCAACAATGTTTCAGCTGCAAGTTTTCCTAAATTATTAGAAGCAAGCGGGCTGTCACCTGTTAGCAATTTACGGTCTCTATGACATTGACCTGTAATGCCCTTATTTAAAATTTCCACACCGAGCTTTTCAAGGTTTTCACCTACCAGCCAAGGTAAAGCACCTGGCATATAACCAATATCAATATTTGCTCCTTTATCTAATGAATCAGGGAATACACAAATTTGATAGCCTTTAAAAATATAGTTTTCTGGCTGTTCATCTACTGCCGCAGCGAGTAATGAAGCTGGTCCATGACATAAAGTAATAATAAATCTATCATACTCAACCGCCCATTTAAGGACTTTTTTCACCTCAAGACTATGCGGAATTTTAGCTAATACGCCATGCCCACCCGGAATGAATACAGCCGCATATGGTGAGTTTTCCCCCACTACATTTTCTAAAATATCAGTCAACTTTAATGGATTTTTTAATTTATCTGCGTATTTTTGAAAAGTATCTAACACCACTTGTTCTTGCTTTGGCATCGCCCACATTTCAAGTTTGGCTGGATTCCCTGAAAGTGTCGCAACATCAATTTCAAAACCTGCATTATCTAAATGAAACATCGGTAAAAGCATTTCTACAGGATGGTTACCTGTTGAAAAGAACTTACCATTTTGCATCTGGATGTAACGCTCATCAGTTGCAATCATTAAAACTTTTTTATTGCCCGTATACGGCGTTGAATAAGTCGTACCATCATAATCGGTTTTAGGAGCAGTATATTGGCTCAGTGAGTATGGTGATGGGAAAAAGGCATTATCTTCAGCCAAATCTGGAGTAGGATTTTTATCATCAATATTTGCGGTATTCATTGTTACTATCCTTTTTCATCAGTATGGAGAGAAATAATAAGGTAAGAACCGAATGTTATTTCTTACTCAATTTATAGGTGAAGTTATAGAACTGGTGCAATCTACCAATAGAATTTGGCAATTTTTATAGAGAAATAGGCAGAATCTAGAATTATAAAATTCAGTTTAGGCAAACCCGTCGTTCGCCCAAACTTTAATGATTACAGCATTAAGCATTCATTTCTAAAACGATCTTTCCAATATGGTCACCTTGCTCCATACATGCATGGGCACTTTGCACATCTGAAAAAGGATACGTTTTATAGATTTGCGGTAAACATTTACCTTGTGCCAATAATGGCCACACATGTTCATGCAAAGATTGGGCAATTTGTGCTTTTTCTTGGCTATTACGTGCACGCATCGTTGAACCCGTAATTGTGGCACGTTTTAAGATCAGTTTTTGTAAATCAAATTCTTTTGCGACTCGACCACCCATAAAACCAATAATCACAAGTCGACCATCACGTTTCAATAGATTTAAATTTTTCGAGAAATAAGAACCACCGACAATATCCAAAATAACATCAACACCTTGATCTTGAGTATGTTTGAAAACCTCTTGCTCAAAATCTTGGGTTTTATAGTTAATTGCTGTGGTTAAATTTGAGAGTGCTTCAACTTTATCTTCACTACCAACGGTAGCAAAAGTTTTAATCCCTAAAGCGTGGCAAATGGCTAAAGCTGTGGTTCCAATACCACTTGCCCCACCATGAATTAGTGCAGTTTCATCTTTCTTTAAACGGCCGATATCAAAAAGATTTGCCCAAACCGTAAAAAATGTTTCTGGAATTGCAGCAGCTTGCGTAAACGTTAAATTTTCAGGTATTGGCAATACTTGGGTTGCAGTTACGGCACAGTACTCAGCATAACCACCGCCATTTGTTAGAGCACAAACTTTATCACCAACCTTGAATTGATCGACTTGCTCACCTACCGCAACCACAACACCAGCAACTTCAAGTCCGGGTATTTGAGTAACACCTTTAGGCATTGGATATAGCCCCATACGCTGCAATACATCAGGGCGGTTAATTCCAGCAGCCTTTACCTCAATTAAGACTTCATCTGCTTGAGGTGTCGGAATATTAGCATCTTGAACTTTTAGAACCTCAGGTCCACCCGGAGCCATAATTTCAATAATTTTCATAGTTGTTGGAAGGGTCATATAATGCTCCATGTTTGATTTATATTTCAAAATACTAATCTACGTTAAATAATTGAAGACTTGGGTGGAACGCCAAACAGTCGTTTAAATTCTCGGCTAAATTGTGAAGCACTGACATATCCAACTTCATAGGCGGCTTCTGCGACCCCCATTTTATTGTTCATGATAAGTTCGCGTGCCTTATGTAACCGAGTAATTTTGATGTACTGTAAGGGCGAATAATTCGTCACCTTTTTAAAAGTCTGATGAAAAAGCGAGATGCTCATGCCCGCTTGTTTCGCCAACTCTTGAACCGTTAAGTTATGATAATAATCACGCTGAATAATTTCACAAATGGTATAAATCACACCATTTCGACTTGCTATAGCCGATAAGCTCTCGACTAGATTGCCACCTGAAGCTTGTACCACACGATAAACCAATTCTCTTTTAACTTGTTCACCCAATATAAAAGTATCTTGTTTAGAGCGAAGTAAATTGAGCAATCTGAGAGCAACCTCTGAAATAGTGGCATTCATGTCAATCACTCTAAGCCCACAGCTTAATTTTAAATCTTCTGAATGAGCATCTTCAGTAACCACTTGTTGTTGTTTATCCATTTTAGTAATGAGATCAGCCATCATTTGTGGTTCAAATTTTATTGCTATCGCCAGCATTGGTTCATTATTTTCAACCACAGTATCGCAATCAAATGGTATTGCAATTGAGATGAATAAGCACTGGCCTTGTTGAAACTGAAAGATTTCTTTACCAATATACCCTCGCTTTAATCCCTGTATCACTAAAACAATTGAAGGCTCTTGTAGCACTGCAATAGGTTTCGTAGAATGGTCTACCCGCATTAAAGTGATATTAGAAATAAAAGTAGGATAGAGACCTTCTACTGGAGCCAAGTGCAAAAATGCATCGACCAAATGTTCTGTAAGATGATTTCGCGGCATAGTTTTATTGTGAGAATTAATCTAATAATCAATATAACAATGAACCTAAAATGAAAACATCTGTCTTGCGTTTACTTTGTATAAATAGGCAATTCAAATCAATTTTTAGGCATAAAAAAACCTAGAGCATTCTAGGTTTTTTCACTTTATCAGATGATTTAAGCCGATAAATTAAAGAACATGGCTGCAATTAAAATAATTACACCAAGTACAATTCGGTACCAAGCAAATACACGTAATGTATGACGCTCTACAAATAATACCAATGCCTTTACAACAAACAGCGCAGCAATAAAAGCAGCAACGAAACCTACGCCAATATTAACCATATTGTCTGAGGTGAGTACGTCAGCATTTTTAATTAAGTCAAAAGTTGCAGCACCCAACATGGTTGGCATTGCAAGGAAGAAAGAGAATTCTGTAGCAGCTTTACGTGATAAGCCCGCAAACATTCCACCCACAATTGTTGCGCCTGAACGTGAAGTGCCCGGAATCATCGCCACACATTGAGCAAGACCAACTAAAAACGCTTGTTTAAAAGTAATTTTAGTTGCATCGAGTGTCTTATGTTCAAATTGTCTAGATTCAACCCAGAAAATGATCAGGGCACCGACAATTAAGGCAATCGCAACCACAATTGGGCTAAATAGAACACTTTTAATAAAGTCGACAGCTAAAACACCGATAATGACTGCGGGAAAGAATGCAATAAGCACACTGATCGCAAAATGACGTGATTCCACATCACCACTAAAGAAGCCTTTAATCAAGTTAATAATTTTTTGTCGGTATAACCAGCACACTGCCAAAATAGCACCTAACTGGATTACGACCTCAAATACACGACCGCCGTCTGAGTGGAAATCGATAATATGACCAAATAAAATTAAATGGCCTGTACTCGAGATGGGTAAAAATTCAGTTAAGCCTTCGACAAAGCCTAAAAACAGTGCTTTTATAACTTCAAAATTTTCCATAACTTGCTCAAAGAAAGTTAATCATTAGAACGATCTAAAATTAGTTTTATCGCAATTGGTAAGTCTCAAATTAGACTTAACACATGTTCAATATCAGACCATTTCTAACGTTTGTGGTTATTGCCCCTAGTTAAAGGCAGTTTATTTAAAGTGCGATAATGTATCACATCATGATGACAAACTTGGGTTAACTATCGTAAAAAGATAAAACTTGGTTAAGAACTGCCAAAGTTTTTCTTGTTATAGATAAAGCTTTTCGCCCTTACTTACTCTACAAAATGATCTTAAAATGTCCTTAAAGAAACATGATATTATTCTTCTCAAATGCAACTCATATCAAAAATTCTATCTGAATGAAAAATACCAAAATTAATGCACGCCATCTCATTATCGATTTATTTCTTTCCTCTGCTTATCCTCAGCTCACCATTAAACAAATATTGATTGCCGCTAAACTTTTTAATATGAGTGACAACGGTATTCGTGTGGCTACGACTCGGCTATTAAATGAAGGCATGATAGAAAGTGTAGAACGCGGTATTTATCAACTGTCACCATTAACTAAAGAATGGGCAAAAGTCATTTTGAATCGTAAAAATGGCATTAAGCAGACTAAAGAATGGCAACATCAATATCTGGCAGTCTTTACTGGAACTTTAGGTCGTATTGATCGGACCGCTTTAAAAAAGAGAGAACGCGCTTTAAGTCAATTTGGTTTTAGAGAGCTCGAAACTGGAATTTATATACGTCCAGATAATTTAGCGTATAGCTTTGAAAAAACATGTGAAGAGCTTGTATTAGCGGGGCTTGAAAATGAAGCTAAAATTTCTATTATTCAAAAATTTGACTCAAAAACAGTTTTGTTAATTCCTTCTTTATGGGATACCAAACAGCTTGAAAAGAACTATGAAATGTATAGTCAAGATATTCAAGAATGGCTTTTGAACTATAAAAATTTATCTTTAAATGAGGCTGCTACTCAAGCTTTGTTATTAGGACGTGAAACAATTACCTTACTTATGAATGATCCTCTACTACCCTCTCCATTTGTTGATGAACATGCCCGCAATCAGTTTGCTCAAAATGTACAACAGCTCGATTCGATTGGACAAAAGCTATGGCAGAAACTTTATGAAAATGAATTAGCCCACTAACGGGCGATTTATTTTTTTTACAAACAAATATTTCATATTTTTAAATTTTATGATTATATTTGTAATATAAGATATGGATACCAAAATCTGATTTGGGAGAATAAAAATGAATGCACAAGTGAGTGTGACCGATCTATTTAGCAGAGAAGAAATACAGGAGCTCACACAACCCTCAGATATATACGGCGCTTGGGCTGTTGCAAGCACATGGGCCATTATTGGCGGAACATTTGCTAGCTTAATCATGATGTGGGATTACTTACCTAACTGGGGCAAATTACTTGCTTGTATGCTAGCTTTGGCCATATTGGCGGGTCGTCAGTTATGCCTAGCAATTTTGATGCATGATGCATCTCATAAAAGCTTATTCAAAAATAAAAAAATAAATGACTTTATAGGTGAATGGCTATGCGCCCGTCCAATCTGGAATGATCTACAAAAATACCGCGCACACCATGTCCGCCATCATGCAAAAACCTCTACTCCAGATGACCCTGACCTTTCTTTAGTTTCTGGTTTTCCTGTAAGTAAGAAATCTCTTACTCGTAAATTCTTACGCGACTTAACGGGTATGACAGGATTAAAGTTTAGCTTTGGTCGAGTGTTAATGGATCTCGATTTAATGAAATGGACCGTTGCAAATGATCAAGTCTGGTTAGATCGAAGCAATAAAGATTTCGTTGACTATGCCAAAAGTCTTATAAAAAACAGTAGTGGTGCCATTGCAACCAATGTAGCTCTTTATGGTGTTTTAAAAGCTTTTGGTCAACAACGGTTTTATTGGTTATGGCCCCTAGCTTATTTAACACCGTTTCCATTATTTTTAAGAATTCGCTCAATGGCCGAACATGCAGGTATGCAAACGAGTAATACGGCTTTAACCAATACACGAACAACACGTGCAGGTTGGATTGCTAGAAGTTTTGTGGCACCTATTCATGTCAATTACCACATGGAACACCATTTAATGGCTTCGGTGCCCTACTTCAAACTGCCGCGTATGCATCGTCTATTGAGAGCGCGCGGCCATGTTCCAGCACCACCTAGCTATTTTGAAGTGATTGATTCACTCTCATCTAAGCCAGAACAATCTAATTAATTGACTCAAATCATAAATGAAAGGCCATGAAATTAAATTTGTGGCCTTTTAACTTAAATCATCCATCTTATGTTTGGTTTGGAAATATTTAGGCGTCACTCCCATCCAGCGCTTAAACGCACGAGTGAAGTGAGAAGTCTCGGCATAACCTAGCATTAAAGCCACTTTTTCAACCGACATATTATTTTGAGTTAAAAGTTTCTGGGCATACTCCTTTTTCAGTGAGTCTACCAAGAGCGTAAAGCTAGTATCATCAAGAGCTAAATAGCGTTGCAAAGTTCGCTCTGACATATTCATGATATGAGCCACTTGCACAACTTTTAATGTCTCAATCTCCCCATTCAAAAGCAATTTTTCAGCAACTTGTTTAACCCGCCCTTTCCAACCACTTTTTAACTTTAACTTCTCTATATCCCGCTTACATTGCGCATTTAACAATGGCGCTAGCATTGGGTCCGCCGTTAATACAGGTTGTTTTAAATACTCTTTTGGAAATATCCAACAATTACGCTTTTGGTTAAATAAACAAGTAACTGTCAGTTGATGACTTATTTCGGCAAAACCTATAGGTTCTAGCATTTGTAATTCAACTTTTCCCAAATGAGAAAGCCCTGTTAGTTTTCTCGCGATTTGAACAAAACCGACTAACAAAAAAATGTTGGCATTTGAACTCAACTGAAATGCATCGACTGGCTGAAGAATTGACCAACATGCATCATTATTTTCTTGTTTTAATTCTGGTTTAAAGACATTACAACGTGAACCAATGAACTGTTCAAGAATTTTCAGCGCCTCACCTAAATTTGGAGAAACTATAGCGGCCATTCCTACTGAACCGTAACATGAAGCTGTCATGTTTAAAGCTAAATATCCCGCTAATGCTGGCTCTTTGCATAACTCAATAGCCCGTTCAATAAGTTGATTTAAGATGTTGAACTCAACATACCAATAGGGCTTTTTCAATTGGTCTAACGATATTCCACTTTCATCTAAAAGCTGCTCACCAGAGACACCCCATCGCTTAACAGTCTCGACGATTAAGTTAATATAAGTTCCTGGTAATTCTGGATTCATGAGCAACCCATTGAGCAAAACAAAATGGCGTGAAATGGTAAAAACTGTCAGTTCATGAACTATGCCATGCTTTTAAATTGATGCATAGTTATTCAAAACAAAATCCGCCGAATTGCACTAGACAGCACAATTCCTGAAAAAGAATACAGGTCACCTTATGAATATTCTGATTGTCCATGCTCATCCAGAACCACAGTCTTTTACCACTGCTCTAAAAAGTACAGCCAAGCACACATTAGAAAAATTGGGGCACAGCGTAGAAGTTTCAGATTTATATGCAATCCAATTTAATCCTGTCACATCCAAAGAAGATTTTTTAGAGCTTAATCAGCCTGATTATTTTAACTATGCACTAGAACAAAGAAATGCCAGCAAAAATCAACTTCTAGCTCCAGATATTCAAGCAGAAATTGAAAAGGTAAAAAAAGCAGATCTAGTCATTTTAAATTTCCCACTTTATTGGACATCTGTGCCAGCAATTTTAAAAGGTTGGATTGATCGCGTATTTGTCTCAGGGCTTTTTTATGGAGGCAAACGGTTTTATAACCACGGCGGCATGGCGGGTAAAAAAGCAATGTTGTGCTTAACACTGGGCGGTAGAACACACATGTTTGGAGAGAACTCAATTCACGGCCCAATTGAAAATTATCTATCGCCAATTCAACGTGGTACTTTGGCATATGCTGGTTTTGAAGTTTTACCACCATTCATTGCCTACCATGTCCCCTACATTAGCCAAGAAGCACGAGAAACCCTTCTCGATGACTATGAGATTTATCTCACTCACTTGGACCAGCTTGAACCACTAAAATTTCCTAAGCTAGAACAATTTGATGAAAAACTATATCCACTTTAATGCTGTGTTTGAGCTCTAAAAATTAAATAGCCGAATCTAGATTATTATTTTCGGTTATTTTCTAATGATCGCTTTTAAATAGAGACTCCAATTTCGCTCAAAAAATAGATCAAATGGTAAAAAAATTAAACTAAACTTTTTTATAAAATTAAGAATACAAAAGTTAATCAATAATATACAGATGTAGAGAAACAAGACTTATCAACTAAAAATGACAACTATTACTCATTTCATAATCGATTAATTCATATTTTTACAAAAAAATCTTTGACCATTTTTCTTGGATTTGTGACAAAAATGTCACTAAAACAAACCTCTTTACTAATAGATTAAAAATATAAATATCAATCAATTAAAATAATTTACCAATGAAAATATTCCTTCATATTTCATTCATTATTGGCACTATTTGTATAAAAAGTGAGTACTCCTCAGTTCATATAAC
>NZ_JABVBF010000055.1 GCF_013344765.1 Acinetobacter lactucae | reverse complement strand
AAATAAGACTTACTGAGTTTTTATAATAAAACTCTATACTCCTTTAGGATAATTTTATTTTTATAAACAAAGTGTTAAGGTTTTTGGTTTTATCTATAATATCGATTTATTGGTATATTTTTTAAATAAATACTGAAGATTAACAAAGGATATTGGATTAATTGATTGGCTAAGTCTAAGCTGTGTTCATGAAGAAGCAGCTGGTGTCATAAGAAATTTAAGTAACGTGACTCTAGGCTTCAATCGATGAAATCCTAAAATGAATACAGGACAATATCATGACTACATATCAAACAGCGATTGATGCAGTACGTCAATTAAAAGCAAAATTCGGCAACACTTGGGCAGACATTAGCCCAGAAGATGCTGCTCGTATGCAACTTCAAAACCGTTTCAAAACAGGTTTAGATATTGCTAAGTATACAGCTGCGATTATGCGTCGTGATATGGCTGAATACGATGCTGACTCAAGCAAATACACTCAATCATTAGGTTGCTGGCATGGTTTCATCGCACAACAAAAAATGATTGCGAACAAAAAATATTTCGGTACTACAAGCAAACGTTATATCTACCTTTCTGGTTGGATGGTTGCTGCTCTTCGTTCTGAATTTGGTCCACTTCCTGACCAATCTATGCACGAAAAAACTTCTGTTCCTGCATTGATCGAAGAAATCTATACTTTCTTACGTCAAGCTGACGCAAAAGAATTAAACGACTTATTCCGTGCACTTAAAAAAGCACAAGAAGCTGGTGATACTGCTAAAGCAGCTGAAATCACAGCTCAAATCGACAACTTTGAAACTCACGTTGTACCAATTATTGCGGACATCGATGCTGGTTTCGGTAACGAAGAAGCAACTTACTTACTTGCTAAGAAAATGATCGAAGCTGGTGCTTGTGCGCTTCAAATCGAAAACCAAGTATCTGATGCTAAACAATGTGGTCACCAAGCTGGTAAAGTAACTGTTCCACACGAAGACTTCATCGCTAAGATCCATGCATTACGTTATGCATTCTTAGAAATGGGTCTTGAAGAAGGTATCATTGTTGCGCGTACTGACTCTGAAGGCGCTGACTTGACTCAAAAAATCCCAGTGGTTAAAGAGCCAGGTGACATTGCTTCTCAATACATCAGCTACTTAGATACTCAAGAAATTGACATTGCTGATGCTCAAGAAGATGAAATCTTAATCAAGCGTGATGGTAAATTACACCGTCCTAAGCGTTTACCTTCTGGCTTATATCAGTTCCGTGCTGACACTCAAATTGACCGTGTTGTACTTGACTGTGTGTCTAGCTTACAAAATGGTGCTGACCTTCTTTGGATCGAAACTGCGACTCCAAACGTAGAGGAAATCGCACACATGGTTAACCGTGTTAAAGAAGTTGTTCCAAATGCTAAGCTTGTTTATAACAACAGCCCATCATTCAACTGGACTTTAAACTTCCGTCAACAAGCTTACGACCGTTGGGTTGCTGAAGGTAAAGATGTTTCTGCATATGACCGCGCTAAATTAATGAGTGCTGAATATGACAACACTGAATTAGCTGCTGATGCTGATGACAAGATCCGTACTTTCCAAGCAGATGCTTCTCGCGAAGCAGGTGTGTTCCATCACTTGATCACACTTCCGACTTACCACACTGCGGCTCTTTCTACTCATGAGCTTGCACAAGGTTACTTCGGTTCTGAAGGTATGTTGGCTTATGTTGCTGGCGTACAACGTAAAGAAATCCGCGGTGGCATCGCTTGTGTTAAACACCAAGCAATGGCGGGTTCTGACATCGGTGATGATCACAAAGAAATCTTCTCTGGTGACAATGCTCTTAAAGCGCATGACGATGCTAAAAACACAATGAACCAATTCGCAGCTCACTAAGAATTGATTCATAAAAAAACCCGCTCAAATGAGCGGGTTTTTTAATTATTAAAAATTATTTTTTCAAAACATAGTGCTGAGCTAAAGATCCTTCAACTTTCTTACCTTCCATATCTAAAGCAGTTGCAGTATTTTCTCCGATAAAGAATTTACGGTTTTGACCTTTATCATCTAAAGTAATGACTGAAGTATTATCTTTTTCAAAAGTAAAGGTACCATGAGTTTCAAATGGTTTTGTATCACCTTTACCAAGATAAGTTTCAGTTAGTTCATAGGTTTTATCATCTTTAAGTTCTAATTCGGTTTTAATTCCTTCACAGTCTGCACATGGAAGAGTACCTTTATATGTACCGTCCCAATCGAGTGAGTTTTCAGCTGTATGTGCGGTATCTACTGCATTGTTATTTGATTCAGTAGTTTGTGCAGGAGCAGAGGCTTGTGGTGGTGTGTCAGATTTATTTTCATTTTTACTACAAGCAACAAGAAGGGCACTTACAAGTGCAACTGATAATAATGTTTTTTTCATGATGATCTAAACCTCGGAAAATAAATAAAAAAGCAATGAACAGGCTATGAAATATGAGAGCTTAATAAAAGTTTAAGTATGTAATTTAATTTTAACAAAAGGTAAAGTGAGTAAATTTTGAATAATTATTAAAACAAAAATAAAAAGGAGGTATTCACTAAAACGATTTAATGAATACCTTATAAATTACGGTTGTGATGAAACTCCACCTAAAGAATCACAAGCCGATTTATAAAGTTGATATTGTTGCTTTAAAACCTCATCAAGCGGCATGTCGAATAATTCTTCACCATTTTTGTAGCTCTCTACATATGAAGTCGCTTTTTCTTTGCTTACCGCTAAAGATTGTTGGTAGTAAGAATTAATAGAGCTTGTTGCGATCTGGCTTGTCTCAACATTTTTACATTCGAAATTATGTAGGATCTTTTCTGCACGTTTGACCTCACTAGATTGGCCAAAAATACACCCAGTTAAAAAGACGAGTGGGGTTAACACGAACAAAAGTTTCATGGAGAGCAAGTACGGAAGCAACGATGGGCGCTATTGTATAAACAATTCCATAAGTTACTGTGGTTTTATGTTAGACACTGATGATTTTTTAACTCATTAAAATCGAAAAATTGTATCTAATTTTATCAGTTGACTTATTTTTATATTTGGTGCGTATTTTGCTTATAAGTTTAAGCACTTATTTTGAACATATGAACCAGAATGAATCAGGCACAACCGTCTTCAAAAAACTCGTCAGCACCATTTTGGTATGCACAACTAGAGCTCGGTTTTTGTTTTGAAAATTTACGCACCATTATGAGTCATAGAAAGCATTATGGCCCTGTAAGGGTGCAAAAAATGCTCTGGCCAGAAAAAAAGGGTGTATGTCATGCCATTATTGTTCATCCTCCAGCAGGAATTGCAGGAGGAGATCACCTTACTTTTGAAATTGAAACCAAAGATCAAGCTCACGCTGTAGTAACTACTCCGGGTGCGGGAAAATGGTACAAAACCAATGGTAAGCAAGCTTTTCAACATATTCACTTGCATGTGAAAGATCAGTCCATTTTAGAGTGGGTTCCACAAGAAACGATGCTGTTTGATGGGGCTTTAGCACATTCAGAAACTCATATTCATCTTGATGCTGCTGCAAGCTTTATTGGATGGGATATGTTGGTAGTCGGGCGGCAGGCACGTGCTGAGCGTTTTGTTCAGGGTAGTTATCACAACCAGTTTAAGTTGTGGCGAGAACAAAAATTATTGGTTGCAGATACATTGTATTTTGAAGGTGAAGATCGTTGGCTGAGTTCATGCTTAGGTATGAATAATCAGGCAGTTATGGGAAGCTTTTGGGCGGTTTCACCTGAGAAATATCGATCTTCTTTTTATTTAGAACAGCAGCTAGAACTCATTCGTGAATTGATGATGCGTATGCAAGCACCTGTCACATTAACATTATTGGATGATGTGGTTTGTGCGCGGTTTCTGGGAAATGATGTCCGACATTGTCATGATGCTTTTGCGGCCATACGAGCAAGATTAAGACGTTATTGGTTTGATTTAGATGAAGAATTTCCAAGAATTTGGAAAACTTAAGTTATGTTAAATTGCGTATTTAAAAAACAGTTAAAACAAGTATGCTACTTTTGAGCACGTATTTTGCTTAAACAATATAAATGCAATTTAGGAAAGAGAAATGGAACTCAATCCAACAGAAAAAGATAAGTTACTCATTTTTACTGCAGGTTTAGTGGCTGAGCGTCGTAAAGCACGTGGTTTGAAACTGAATTATCCAGAAGCTATTGCTTTTATTTCAGCCGCTTTACTTGAAGGTGCACGAGACGGTATGACGGTCAGTGACTTGATGCATTACGGTACTACCTTATTAAAGCGCGAAGATGTGATGGATGGTGTGCCAGAAATGATTGCTGAGGTTCAGGTCGAGGCAACTTTTCCAGATGGCTCGAAATTAGTCACAGTCCATCAGCCAATCGTATAAAAGGAACGCTTATGATCCCCGGTGAAATCATTACTCCAGATGCTGATATTGAACTGAATGTTGGGCGACAAACTTTAAAAGTTGTGGTTGCCAACATTGGCGATCGGCCTATTCAGGTAGGTTCTCATTTTCATTTTTATGAAGCAAATGATGCATTACAGTTTGATCGCGAAATGGCGAAGGGTTTTCGACTGAATATTGCAGCTGGTACAGCAATTCGTTTTGAACCGGGACAAACTCGGGAAGTTGAGCTTGTTGCTTTAGCTGGTAAGCGAGAAGTATATGGTTTCGCAGGCCGCGTCATGGGCAAGTTGGATTAAACATAACAACGATAATGAAAGAGATGAGTAATAAGTTATGAAAATGTCACGTCGTGCATATGCTGAGATGTTTGGTCCAACGGTTGGTGACCGTATTCGCTTGGCTGATACAGAGCTTTTTATTGAGGTTGAGCAAGACTTAACGACCTATGGTGAAGAAGTTAAATTTGGCGGTGGCAAAGTCATTCGTGATGGAATGGGGCAATCTCAACTTTTAGCTGATGAAGTTGCTGACACAGTCATTACTAATGCTTTGATTGTGGATTGGTGGGGGATTGTAAAGGCGGATGTTGGTTTAAAAAATGGTCGCATCTGGAAAATAGGAAAAGCTGGAAATCCAGATATTCAACCTGACATAACCATTCCTTTAGGCGCTGCAACAGAAGTGATTGCGGGTGAAGGACAAATTTTAACGGCGGGTGGTATTGATACTCACATTCACTGGATTTGCCCGCAACAAGTTGAAACTGCGCTAATGTCGGGTACAACAACAATGGTCGGTGGCGGTACAGGACCAGCAGCCGGAACTTCGGCAACCACAGTGACTCCAGGGCCTTGGCATATTGCGACCATGTTACAGGCGATTGATGATTTGCCTATGAATATTGGTCTATTAGGCAAAGGGAATTTGAGTTTACCTGACCCAATTCGAGAGCAAATTAAAGCTGGGGTAATTGGGTTGAAACTACATGAAGATTGGGGTTCAACACCAGCAGCGATTGATAACTGTTTGAGTGTGGCAGATGAGTTTGATGTTCAGGTAGCAATTCATACAGATACTTTAAATGAGGGTGGCTTTTTAGAAGAAACACTGGCCGCATTTAAAAACCGTACCATTCATACGTACCATACAGAAGGTGCGGGTGGTGGGCATGCACCTGACATTTTAAAAGCAATTGGGCAAAGTAATGTCTTGCCATCTTCTACTAATCCAACGCGCCCTTATACGATTAATACCATTGATGAGCATTTAGATATGCTCATGGTTTGCCACCACTTAGATCCTGCAATTGCTGAGGATATCGCTTTTGCAGAAAGTCGTATCCGCCGTGAAACCATTGCCGCTGAAGATATTTTGCAAGATTTAGGCGCAATTGCCATGATGTCTTCTGACTCTCAGGCGATGGGTCGTGTGGGTGAGGTGATTTTACGAACTTGGCAAACTGCTCATAAAATGAAAATTCAACGTGGCCCTCTTGAGGGTGATAATGAGTTTCATGATAACAATCGTGTTAAACGTTATATTGCTAAATATACGATTAACCCTGCAATTACCCATGGTTTAAGTCATGAAGTGGGTTCTGTTGAAGTCGGAAAACTTGCTGATTTAGTGTTATGGAAGCCAGCTTTTTTTGGTGTGAAACCTTCCATGATTATTAAAGGGGGTATGATTGCGGCAGCACCGATGGGTGACATTAATGCTTCAATTCCAACACCTCAACCCGTGCATTATCGTCCAATGTTTGGTGCTTATCCGCGTGGTGTACATAACACCTGTATTACCTTTTTATCTCAAGTCTCAATCGATGAACAAGTTGCTGAGAAATTAAGCCTCAAAAAGTTAATTAGCCCGTGTAAAAACACGCGTGCAATTACTAAAGCCGATATGAAGCACAACACATATTGTCCAGTTATGCATGTTCATCCTGAAACTTATGAGGTGCGAGCAGATGGTGAATTATTAACGTGTGAACCTGCTGATGTATTACCAATGGCTCAACGTTATTTCTTATTTTAATGAGTTTGATAGAGGTGATTTGCCTCATGACTTTAGATATGAAAGAAATAAGTAAGGAGAGAGAAATTAAATGAAAATCTATACCCAACGTCTTGAAGATATTTCTCCTGATCAGACTTTTGAAACGGTTGAACTGACTTTTGATACACGTCAAAAATCGCGGTTTCGGGCGGCTTTAGCGAGTGGTATCGATATTGGTGCTGATTTGCCGCGTACCGGTATTTTGCGTAGTGGCTCATATATCGCAACGCAAGAGGGCGATGTATTGCGTGTTGATGCCAAGCCTGAGCGATTAATGCAAGTCACTGCTCAAACCGATTTTGATTTGCTTAAAGCTGCTTATCACTTAGGAAATAGACATGTGCCATTAATGCTGACACCTACAGCTTTATATTTTGAGCCTGATCATGTGCTTGCAGAAATGGTAGAAGGTCTGGGACTTATGGTTTCAGAAACCAATCATCCTTTTGAACCTGAAAGCGGTGCTTATGCGCAGCATATTCATGACCATCGATTAAGCCCAATTAAAGCTTTGCATCATGTCCATTCATAGTGCTGCGCAATTACTGCAATTGCTGACGCTGTCTTCTACGGCATTGCCAGTTGGAGCGTATTGTTATTCACAAGGTGTAGAAACAGCCATTGATATTGGCTTAATACACGATGAAACCTCAGCGATTGCTTACTTTGAAGAAGTGCTTGAGATGTTGTTGGTGAGGTTTGAGTTGCCTGTACTTAAACGTCTTATGCAACATTATGATGACTTAGAGCAGTTTCTGGTTTGGGCAAATTTGTATAAGGCTAGCAGAGAAAGTAAAGAGTTGCTCGCTGAATCTCAGCAATTAGCATTTTCTTTAAATGCATGGATTAAAGATGTTTTAAAAAAAACAGTTGATGTTAAAAAGCAGTTTGGCTTTGTGCCAGTCTATGCACAGCTCTGTGGTCGACTCGAACTCAACGACATGGATGTGCTTACGGCTTATACCTTTACTGTTTTAGAAAATCAGGTTTTAGCCGCAGTAAAAACAGTTCCTTTAGGGCAAATGGCTGGGCAAAGAATTTTATGGCATTTGCATGGTTTGGTTCCGCAGGCGGTAGAGAAAGCTTTAAAGCTTAATGATGAACAATTGAGCAGTGCTTTACCTCGTTATGCCATGCTGAGCATGAAACACGAAACCCAATATTCACGGTTATTCAGATCTTAAGTTTAGGAAAAAAGGATAAAAATCATGACAGAGCGTAGTCCATTACGAGTTGGAATTGGCGGACCAGTGGGTTCGGGTAAAACAGCACTTACACTTAATTTATGTTTAGCCTTGCGTAATAAATACAATATGGCTGTGGTGACAAATGATATTTACACCAAAGAAGATTCAAATTTCTTAACCCGTAATGAGGCGATGTCACCAGATCGTATTGTGGGTGTAGAAACAGGCGGTTGCCCACACACAGCCATACGTGAAGATGCTTCAATCAACTTGGCCGCAATTGATGATTTGTGTGAAAAATTCGAAGGCTTAGAACTCATTATTATTGAAAGTGGTGGTGATAATTTAGCAGCGACATTTAGTCCAGAACTTTCTGATTTAACTCTATATGTGATCGATGTCGCTGGCGGGGAGAAGATTCCTCGTAAAGGTGGGCCGGGCATTACCAAATCAGATTTACTGATTATTAATAAAACTGACCTTGCACCAATGGTCGGCGCAAATCTTGATGTGATGGATCAAGATGCGAAACGCATGCGTGGAGAAAAGCCATTCTTATTTTCAAATATGAAAACCCAAGATGGTCTTGAAGAAATTATTCAATTTATTGAGAAACAAGGGCTGTTTAAAGCTTAAGGAGAGATTATGAACTTCATTAAAAAATGGGGCATAGGGCTCCTTGCATTATTGCCGGCACTTGCAATGGCACACACAGGACATGATCATGAACATTCGGGTTTTATGGCAGGCTTTATTCATCCCTTTACCGGATTAGACCATTTAGTGATGGCCTTGGCTTTTGGTGTCTTGTTGTGGTCAGCGGCAAAGCAATGGAAAATTGCTGGAATCATTGCTTTAAGTATTACTTTGGTGGTAGGTTTTTTAGTAGGTGCTCAAGGGTTGGTACCAGTTAATATGGCTGAATACGGTATAGTCGTTTCTTTAGTCGTTACAGCAATTGCACTATGGACAAAATCAAATCGAATTTTGTCTATCGCCGCGGCATTACTTGCGAGCTTTCATGGCATGGCTCATGGTGTTGAATTAGCACATTCAGGCCATGTTGTTGCATTAGTAATGGGTATGGTTTCAGCTATGGCTTTAATTTATTGTGGTGGCTTAGCATTGGGTGCTGCACTTACACGATATGTGCCATATGGCAAAAAAATTGTTGGCGCCTGTGCAGCAGTTGTTGCAGTGATTGGCTTAAGCTAACTAAAATTTTGAAAGTAAAAGGTAGCTTAGAGCTACCTTTTTATTCGATTATTTTTTGGTAAAGCCCTGCGTGAACGGTACCAGCTTTCGTTGTTTTAACTTGTTGCCATGTTGAAGGGAGGAGAAGTTGAGATAAATCTCGATCAGCTTCGACGTAAATGTATCCATTCTTTTTAATATGAGGCTCGGCCAAGTTCGAGAGTTCATGCCATAAATCAAGACTATAAGGTGGGTCTAAAAACACAACATCGAATTGTTCTTTTAAACGTGGTAAAGCTTGTTGAGCCGTTGCATTAATTAAATGACAATTTGGGGCTTTTAAGAGTTCAATATTGTCTTTTAAAAATCTTGCCTGAGTTTTATCCGGTTCAATCATATAAACAGATGCAGCTCCACGTGACAATGCCTCAAAACCTAATGCGCCAGAGCCTGTACAGATGTCGAGAACCTGAGCATTTTGGATATCCCACATGAGCCAGTTAAATAGAGTTTCACGGACTCTGTCTGGAGTTGGACGTAAGCCATCAATGCTAGCGAAAGGAAGTACTCGTCTTTTCCATTCGCCTCCAATAATGCGTAATTGATTTTTCATTATTCATCGGCCTCATTGGTAGCAGGACGAGCAGGAGTCGCTTGTGGTGTTGATGCTGCTGGTTTGTTGGTAGTAGCAGATGCTGGACCAGAACTTTCACCGCCACTTGGAAGTTCACCTGGTTTAATTCCTGCCGTCATTAGCCCACCATTTACTTGGTGATTTGCTGGACGAATCGGGTTTTTCTTACGAGTTAATAGCCAGTAATCAAACACAGGTCGTGCAAGTTGAGCAGCAGAACCACCATGACGACCATTTTCCCAAATGACTGCAATCGCGATTTCTGGTTTGTCAGCAGGGGCAAAGCCAACAAATAGACCATGGTCAAGCTGACGTTCACTCAAGGCTGCCTCGTTATAACGTTTACCCTGTGCAATACTCTTAACCTGTGCGGTACCAGTTTTTCCTGCAATTTGATATAGAGGGGTACGAATCCCTCGGCCAGTACCTGACTGAATTACATCAATCATGGCATCGCGCATTTGAATCCAGTCTTCGTCGGTTCCATTAAAGTTAATTTTGCCATCGGGGGCATTACGCACAGTAAATGGTTTTGCACCATGAGTTGCACGTAAAACATGCGGAGTAACGTGGGAACCATGGTTTGCCGTAATTGCAGTTGCCATGGCAAGTTGTATAGGAGTGGCTGTAAAAGCACCTTGACCAATACTGACTGAAATAGTTTCACCCTTCATCCACTTCGCTTTACGAGTACGCATTTTCCATTCAGGATTTGGATAAAGGCCTTCACTTTCACTTGGTAAGTCGACACCTGTTTTTTGACCAAACCCGAATTGACGCATCCATTGGTTCATTTGATCAATACCCATTTGATGGGCAAGAATATAAAAATAGGTATCACATGATTGCACAATGGCTTTATGCATATTCACGATGCCATGACCAGATTTCTTCCAGTCACGGAATTTATGTGAGTCACCAGGTAAGTGGAAATAACCCGGGTCAGAAATTGCTGTTGACCAGTCTACAATACTGTAGTGTAAACCACCCATTGCTTCCATTGGTTTAATGGTAGAGCCGGGCGGATATACACCCTGTACAGCGCGGTTATAAAGCGGTTGATCTAAATTATCCCGTAGTGAGCTGTAGTCAGTATGGCTAATTCCAGTTACAAACAAATTAGGGTTGAAACTTGGACTAGACACTAAAGCCAGAATTTCGCCAGTACGAGGGTCAATGGCTACAATAGCACCACGGCGTCCTGCGAGTTGCTGTGACGCGATAACTTGCAAACCATAATCTAAAGATAAATAGAGATCATTACCGCGAGTAGGGTCTTTACGTCCTAAATGACGTAATACATTGCTATGTGCATCTGCTTCAACAGATTCATAACCCGGTGTTCCATGCAGTAAATCTTCATAACTTTTTTCAACACCAATCTTTCCAATGAGGTTGGTTCCAGCATATAAGTCTTTATCAATACTTTTTAATTCTTTATCGTTGATACGCCCGACATAACCAATCACATGAGCAAATAACTCACCATGTGGATAATAACGGGTCATTTGTGTTTCGATTCTTACACCCGGGAACTTATATTTGGCTTCACTAAACTTAGCAATATTGGCTTCGGTCAAATTAAGTTTAATTGCGACGCGTTCAGTTTTACGAGCGGATTTTACACGGCTTTTAAAACGGTCAATATCTTCTTGTGTTAAATCTAAAATAGGCTGTAGTTGCTCAACCACACCATCAACATCTTCTACATCTGTTTTACTTAAAGTGGCTGTAAAAACAGGGTAGTTATCTGCCAGTAATACACCATTTCTGTCATAGATATAACCACGAGCAGGAGGAAGTGGTTGTAAGCGAATGCGGTTTTTGTCAGATGCAGTTGAGAATTCGTCGTAATGAAAAATTTGTAGATAAGCGTATCGGCTAATTAAGACTAATAAGCAGATGGTAACTATCCCTACGGCAAAAAAAATACGACCTCGATAAATGCGCTTTTCTTGCTGGATATCTTTTAAAGGAAAGTGCTGCTTCATAAGGATCGACTTAATGACATAGAGTAAGAAAAATAGCTGCTTATTCTAACGCAAGAGCGTTTAAAATATTGCATAATTTTCAAAGTTTGATTGCATTTTAATAAGATACTTTTTGACTTTGCAGACAACAAAATTGTAGATACTTGTATATAAGAAGCAAAATAATTCTGTTAAAGTCTCTCATTCAATAGAATAGGGTTGTTCTCACAATACGATTAGGGAAAATGGAGAAAATAATGAGAAAAATTTATCCCTTACTTGCAGTTTTGACGGTAAGTAATTGGGCCTATGCTCAAGACTACTCGTTTCTTCCGGAAGCAAAATTAGCAGGACATAATGCATCTAATTGGAATGTGGGTGCTGGAGTTACTCAAAAATTATTACATCTTAACGGTGAGTGGGTAAATCCGTATGGTATTGCCTATGCCAAAGTTGGTGCATTTTTGAATGGTGATAAAACAGCTGGTGGACAAGTTGGCTTCCGCTATCCTTATTATCTTACCGGCACAGACAAAAATGGTTACTATATCGGTTTCTATGCTGGGCATCTTGATAGTAAAGAGGTTGATGGTGATTTTAAATCCCGTTTAGGTGCGGGTGTTGATTTGGCCTATGTGTGGTTAAATTCAGAAAGAATTAGCACTTTTAGTGTGGGTATTGGTGCGGCTGAAAAATTAACTGACCAGAACGGAAATGTTGCTGCAGATACTAAACCACAAATTCAATTTTCTTATTCTCTAAGTTTTGGTTTATAAAATAAAGCAGTTTATCGTTAACTCGCCATAAGCAGAGCACAAATAAATACGAGAGTCTTACATGTTAGAGTACGTCAGTGGATTGTGGCAGACCTTTTTACACAGACCTGATTTTTGGGCCGTTTTGAGTATTATTCCAGTAACGGCTTTTGTCACATGGGCACATGTGTGGATGGCTTTAAAAATGGTGTTTTACCCGATTAAATTTTGGGGATTCCATTTAGGGCCATTACCAGTAGGTTGGCAAGGTATCGTGCCACGTAAAGCTGGGCGTATCTCTGGGATTATTACCGATAATACTTTATCTAAATTAGGTTCATTGCGTGAATTTTTAGAAGCAATGGACCCTGAAGATATGGCGCGTATTATTGGTGAACAAGTCGGTTTTGAACTTGAACATCTTATTGATGAAGTCATGATCGATCGTAATGCGGTGCTTTGGGAAAATCTACCTTACTCGATTAAACGCCGTATTTATGCTCAAGCGCATAAGCAATTGCCGGGTGTGTTAAAAGAATTAGTGACTGAGCTGACCATGAATGTCGAGTCACTGGTGAATATGCGTGAAATGGTCGTGAGCCAGATGGAAGGTGATCGCCGTTTAATGGTCCGTATGTTCTTAAAGGTTGGTCAAAAAGAGATTAACTTTATTTGGCATATTAGTGCTTTAATCGGGATGTTCTTTGGTATTTTCCAAATGGTGGTTTGGTTTGTTGTACCATGGCACTGGACAGTCCCATTTTGGGCTGCAATTTGGGGCTTCTTAACCAACTGGATCGCAATCTGGATGGTATTTAACCCAATTGAACCGCATTATATTCGTTACCCACAGATTTTTAGATTGACAAAAGATCGTAAGTTTCCATGGATTGTACCAGTTCTTCGAATTGGGACCTATAATGTCCAAGGTGCTTTTATGAAGCGTCAAGAGGAAGTCTCTGATGTGTTTTCGAGCGTAGTCACAGAAGATTTGATCACGTTAAAAACGATTATGACCGAAATGATGTACGGACCGCGTAAAGATAAAACTCGCCGTATCGTCAAGCGTCATATTAACGAAATTATGGAAACACCGTTAGTTCGTACCTCTTTACAGCTTTCTTTAGGGCCAAGAGAGTACGCAAGATTAAAGACGGACTTGATTGATCGTTCAATTGAAATTACGATGGGACCCGTATGTGACCCAGCACTGAACGCAAGCCGGGCACAGAAGATTTTTCAAATGTTTAAAGAGCGTATTCGTGAACTAACACCAAAAGAATTTCAGAATTTATTACGTCCTGCATTTCAGGAGGATGAATGGATTCTTATTGTACTAGGTGGGGTAACCGGATTTATTGCTGGTACAATACATTTGTTTGTGGCTTTCTTATAATTCGATGTCGGGCAGGATCTATTGAAGATTAACGAAACTTTCTCTGCCGGACTTCACATTCATTGTTTTAAATGAGGATGTTTTTTATGCGCATTATTTTACTCGGACCACCTGGAGCAGGCAAAGGGACTCAGGCTCAGTTGATCTGTAAGCGCTACAATGTCCCACAAATTTCAACCGGTGATATGCTCCGTGCTGCGATTCGTGAAGGTACTGAATTAGGTCTAAAAGCTAAAAGTGTAATGGAATCTGGTGGTTTGGTTTCAGATGAACTTATTATCGGTTTAGTAAAAGAACGTATTGCTCAACCTGACTGTGCAAATGGCTGCATTTTTGATGGTTTCCCACGTACTATTCCACAAGCTGAAGCTTTGGAAAAAGAAGGGATTAGCATTGATCACGTGATTGAAATTGATGTTCCTGATGAAGAAATCGTAAAACGTCTTTCTGGTCGTCGTCAGCATCCAGCTTCTGGCCGTGTTTATCACACTGTATACAATCCACCTAAAGTGGAAGGTAAAGATGATGAAACTGGTGAAGACCTTGTTCAACGTCCAGATGACCAAGAAGAAACAATCCGTAAGCGTTTAGCGTCTTATCACACTGAAACAGAGCAATTGGTTGGTTTCTACCAAGGCCGCGCTGCTTCTGGTGAGAATGCTCCAACTTATGACAAGCTTGATGGTTTGCGTACAATTGAAGATGTACAAAAAGATTTATTCAATATCTTAGACAAATAATTTAATATTGTTTGTGATAATGAGCCCTCTTTGTGAGGGCTCTTTTCTTTCATTAGGTGCAGGAGAACAATATGAAAATCATATTGATTTTAGTGGTATTGCTGAGTCTAGCACTATTAATATTTTTGGCTTTTCAAAGCTACAAAATGCTAAGACAGGTACAAAAACAAGCAAAAGAAGAGCGTAATCAGAAAAAGCGCCTAAAGTAAGTTTGATTGGGTATGATCCCGATACCCAACCATATTTTTTAAGCTTCAATATTTTTAATGGCAATTTGCTTTTGTGCGCCAAATTCAAAGCGATCAGGCCAGTTACAGACATCTGCAACTACACATTCAGCACATTTCGGTTTACGGGCGATACAACAATAACGGCCATGCAATATGAGCCAGTGATGTGAATCTAAAATAAATTCTTTAGGAATAACCTTAACTAAACGGTGTTCAACCTCAAGTACATTTTTGCCTACTGCTAAACCGGTTCGATTTCCGACACGGAAAATATGGGTATCGACTGCCATAGTTGGTTGTCCGAAAGCCGTATTTAAAACCACGTTAGCTGTTTTACGCCCGACACCCGGTAAAGCTTCTAAGTCTTTTCTGTTGCTTGGCACTTCGCCGTTAAACTGCTCCATTAAAATCTTACAGGTCTTAATGACATTTTCGGCTTTTGCGTTATAAAGCCCAATTGTCTTGATATATTCTTTTAACCCATCTACGCCTAAGTTATAGATTTTTTCAGCGGTATTTGCTATAGGGTAGAGCTTATCCGTTGCTTTATTAACACTTACGTCGGTCGCTTGAGCTGACAACATAACTGCAATAAGTAGCTCAAATGGAGAGGAATATTTTAACTCGGTTTCTGGAGAAGGTCTTTGTTCACGAAGGCGTTCAAAGAAAATTTGAATCTGCTTTTTCGTCATATTCTTGACGGCCATTCAGACCTCCTGTAATTGCATGAGTTGCTGTTGCAGTTCTTCAAGCTGAAGACGCTTTTTAGCATCTTCACGAACACTGAGCTGTTTTTCCAGTTTCTTAATTTGTGTACGAATTTTCGCTAACTCAATTGTAGTTTTTGCATCAGTTGACACAACTTCTTTGGGTTTCTCGATGAGCTCAATTGAAGGTACTTCATCAAGTGCCTGAGAGAACTGTGCAAACAGTTGGGTATCAATTTCAGCGCGTACTACAGGCCCTTTACGGTGACTGCGACGCTTTTCTTCACGCTGAATGTGAGCGTAATAACGTTGTCTTAAATCATTTTGTTCAGCGATACGCTGTTGCTCATTTGGTAATGCTTGAGTGTCTTCGACCAAATCAATGCAATCTACCGGACAAGGTGGAATACATAGCTCACAACCCGTACATAAGTCAGTCAAGATGGTATGCATGAGCTTACCACTTCCAATAATAGCATCTACAGGGCAAGCACTAATACATTTGGTGCAGCCAATACATTCATCCTCACGAATAATCGCTTTCATTCGCTGTGGGCGGCCATCAGCTTGTACAGGCCATACGCTAGTTTCAGCGGCTAATACAGGGCGATTTAATAAATTTGCGAGTGCATCGGCTACAGGCTGACCACCTGGAACGCATTTATTTGCCTCTTCACCTTCAGCAATCGACTTTGCGTAGGGTAGACATCCATCACGATGTCCACATAAACCACACTGAGTCTGTGGTAATAACGCATCAATCTCGCGTATGAGAGAAATAGATGAATTCATAGTGGGCAAATAGCTTGGTTAAAACGATGCGATAATGAAGAAAAACCTAAGTAAGGTCAATGGATTTTAACGAATTTATTGGCTTTTTGGTTGACCTAAAATGTAGCCAATATTGCACAATAATAGATCAATAAAAGTGAAAAGTTAAATGACTATTTCTTATCTTTAAGAAGTTTTTCTAAAAATAAGTTTTTGATAATTAAGGTTAATAAAATAATTCAAAATAACTATTGTTAAAATTGATGGAAAGGGATTTAATATTTTGCTGCTAAATGATGCATTTAAAAAATGTATTGCACTAATTTAATTCATTACTATGCTGAGGACCGTGCATTGAAATACAACAACCTGAATGAATTCATGAATTACGTGCAAGCGCGTGATCCGCATCAACCTGAGTTCTTGCAAGCTGTCGAAGAAGTCATGACAAGTTTGTGGCCATTTATTGAAAAAAATCCGGAATATGCAGAGCAGGGATTGCTAGAACGTTTGGTTGAACCAGAGCGTGTAATTCAATTTCGTGTTTCATGGATGGATGATCAAGGCCAGACTCAAGTTAATCGTGCTTTCCGCGTTCAATACAATTCAGCAATTGGTCCATTCAAAGGTGGCATGCGTTTCCATCCATCGGTCAATCTATCAATTTTAAAATTTTTAGGTTTTGAGCAGACTTTTAAAAACTCACTTACTACTTTGCCGATGGGTGGGGGTAAAGGTGGTTCAGATTTTGATCCTAAAGGTAAATCTGATGCTGAAATTATGCGATTCTGTCAGGCACTCATGATTGAGCTTTATCGTCATTTAGGACCAAATACGGATATTCCTGCGGGTGATATTGGCGTGGGGGCACGTGAAGTCGGTTATATGGCAGGCATGATGAAAAAGCTGAGTAACGACACCGCTTGTGTTTTTACCGGTAAGGGAATTTCATTTGGTGGTAGCTTGATGCGTCCTGAAGCAACTGGTTATGGTACGGTTTATTTTGCAGAAGAAATGCTAAAAACACGTGGGCAGTCTTTCGTTGGTAAAACAGTGTCTGTTTCAGGCTCAGGTAACGTTGCACAATACGCGGCAGAGAAAGCCATGTTCTTAGGGGCAAAAGTGGTTACTTTGTCTGACTCAAACGGCACAGTTTATTTAAAAAATGGTTTTACAGATGAGTTGCTTGCTGAAGTCATGGAGCTGAAAAACGTTAAACGTGGTCGTATTTCCGAGTTTGCTTCTAAACATGGTTTTGAATATTTTGAAGGAAAAACGCCTTGGCATATTCCTGTTGATATTGCTTTGCCATGTGCTACACAAAATGAATTAACAGGTGAAGATGCTAAAACGCTTATTGCAAATGGTGTCATTTGTGTCGCTGAAGGCGCTAATATGCCATCTACACTTGAAGCAGTTGAACACTTTATCGAAGCTAAAATTTTGTATGCGCCAGGAAAAGCCTCTAATGCGGGTGGTGTTGCAACATCTGGTTTAGAAATGTCTCAAAATGCAATTCGTTTAAGCTGGACCCATGCTGAAGTCGATGAACGCTTACATGCAATTATGAAAGACATTCATGCCAACTGTGTACGATATGGAACTAAGGAAGACGGGACTGTGAATTATGTAGACGGTGCCAATATTGCAGGCTTCGTAAAAGTTGCTGATGCAATGCTTGCTCAAGGTATTTACTAAAATAGAAACAAAAAATCCGATGCTTATGCATCGGATTTTTTTAGTCTAAAAACTTATTTTTTAGGTTTTTTAACTAACTCTTGTTCTACAACCATATCTAATACATCTGCTTGACTAGATTGGTCTGCAGCTGGGTTTTTCACTTCAAAACGTTTTACACGTAAAATTACGCGTTGGTTTGGATTGTGTTCAAAACCTTCGATTTGACCATAATATAATGACCAGTTTTTGTCAGCGTAAGTTTTAACGCCTTTGTCATCATATTTAATTTCACGAACTTGCATACAAGTTTGTGGGGCAACACCAGTACAAGATTTAGTTTCTGGAGCTACTTCAAGGAAAACCGTTTTCCCTTCAGATTGATATTTTGCTTCAGGTGTCATTTTACCTGTGAAAGTATATTTCTGGCCTTGAGCATCAGATACAGTTAATGTTGGTTGATCAACGTTTGTGGTATTGAGTTCAAATGGAATTGCACGTTTTTGGAATAGGCTGCTAGAAAATTGTTCCTGTTTCATTAAAGCAGGTTCACATGCCATCATCGTCGACATTACGTCAGCTGTTACGATAGTATTGTTTTCAACTTTCCAAGTTGTTCCTTGACGATTACAACCCGTTGCGATCGATAAACGGTCATTTGTAAAGTTAAGAACGATTGGTTTTTTAGTATTTTCAGGCTGATATGACCAAGAATAGTCTGTTAAAGCTTGAGTATTTACTGCTTTTTGACCTTGGAAAATATGCTTTTGACCAGATTTGTCTGTCACGCTTAAAATCACCTGACCATTAGTGTTGCTAATTTCGATTGGTAATTTTGCTTCATTAAAGATGCTATTCGACAATTGTTCTTGTTTCATTAAATCATCTTGGCAAGCCATCTTTGTTGATGCAAGAGGAGATGTTACAAGTTGGTTACCTTCAACTTTCCAAGTACCGCCTTGGCCATTACAACCAGTATTGATTGCTAATTTGCCATCTGTATTGAAGTTAAGGAAAAGTGGTTTAGAAGCTTTTATATTTTGATAAGTCCAAGCATATTCACCTAAAGTGGCTGCAAGGTTTTGTTGTTGCTCAGATACAATTGGAGCAGGAGTATTGGTAACTGTTTGACACGCCATCAAAGAAAAAGGTAATAACGCAAGAATTAAATATTTAATTTTCATTTAAAAACTTCAAGTAAAAAAACAACAGTCATAAGCTTAAAAC